>CAMIVJ010000077.1 GCA_946401765.1 uncultured bacterium
TGCGTGGAGTAACCACGATGAAGGAGCTTGATGCGATTCCTATGCTGCAGCCTGGCCCTGAGCCGAACAACAAGATGATCGACGAGGCGCACAGACGCGGTGTACGGTCCGTGCGCCTTGCCTCGTACCGTCAGGCATGCCGCGAGGGCTGGGCGCCTGCGCCGACGAACGACGTGCAGCGCGCGATCTTCGAACAGGTCAAGGCCGACAAGGAGCGCGGCCCCACGAATCCGATCACCATTCCACCGCCTAACGCCGCGAAGTAGGCCGTGCTGTTTTCATACACATATCGCTCAAGCGACGGGCAGCGCCATTCCGCCGAGATCGAGGCGGAAAGCCGCGATGCGGCGTTTGCCGCCATCCGACGGGAGCTTGGCGTAAAGCCGATCAAGGTCGTTGCGGCTGAAGGCGCGCAGCCGCCAGCAGTCGGCAAGGGCGCTGCGGCGGCAGGCCTGAAGCCAGCGTTCGTGGCGGCAGGCGTGCTGATCGCGGCTGTTCTTGGCGGCGGCGTGTGGTGGCTTGCGGGTCGCGGACGCACTCCGGCGCAGTTCACGGTGAACACGCCTCAGGGTCCGGTGACCTACACCGTTGCCACGCCGCTGCCGCGTCAGAGCATACCGGGCGACAGGCGGCGCATAGAGGCGGCGATGGGGATTCGCGAGTCCGATGGAAGGGGCGGCGCGTTCGCAAGCCCAGCCGAGCGCCTGCTTGCCCGCTTCGCCGAGCCTGGGCGCACAGTCTCGGCAGACGACGCAGCGCGGCCGGACGACGATGAATTCCGCAAAGTCCTGCATAGCCCAGTCCGCATCGCCTCCACGGACTTCACTGAGGTTGTGGACCTCAAGCGCATCGTTGCCGGCATGAAGCGCGAGATGGCGGCGTACCTCGCCGGAGGCGGCAAGGTGGAGCAGTATCTTTCGGAGCTCGTCAAGAGGCAGCGGCTGGAGATATCGTACCGCGAGAACGCGGAGAAGCGCCTTTCCGAGTTGCTTGGCGCTCTGGGCGCAGGCGGTGGCGGCGATGCTTCTGCAAAGGCGTCCTCCGCCGAAGCAAAGAAGGCGGCTTACGCCTACTGGCTCAAGGCAAACGCCTCCCTCAAGTCGATGGGCATCTACGAGCTGCCGCTGCCTGACCTGCTGCACGGCTATCAGGCTGGCCTAGGCCTGGACGAGTGAGCTGCCCCGCTTTCATCTACAGCAGATCGACCACACGCACTCCCTCTACGTTGACGGCGCTGGGATCGGCGTAGTAGTGCATGACAGTGCGTATGTCGTCGCCGCTGATGGAGGAAGCCACTTCGGCGCCGAACTTCTGGTAGATGTGGTCGATGCATATCTTGCGCAGCTCGTAGCATCCCTTCGGGCCGGTGAATATCCTCAGCGTTCTGAGTTCGCGGTTGAGGCGCACGAACACGTCGCGCGCGCATGGCACGACGAGCTGCGAATCGCGGTTCTCGTTCTTTGTCCAGCCGCGGCGCTTGTCGTGGGGAATGCCGTGGCCGTGATAGGCGCAGAGGCGCGTCCAAATGTCGCCATGCACTGGCCAGGCAACGATTCTTCCGGAGGAGAGGCGCGTCTTGTGAGGAGTGTAGCAAAGGATGGTGCGCCCGTCCTTCGCGCGGAAATCTGACCACCGCAGGCGTTCCACGTCGCCGTTGCGCATGGCGAACTCCAGCATGAGAGTGGCGAGCACCCACTCGCGCGCGTCGCGCCGTTTTTCGAGTCCGGCGTACCACTCCTTGACCTTTGCGAGAACGGTCGAGTCCGGGCGGACGTATCTCGGCGACTGGCGCCTGCACGACGGCATCTCCAGCTGCGGCAGTGTCCATCCTCTTTCCGCGTAGTAGCGGCGCGTCCATTTCGCGAACAGCTTGCGCATGGAATAGAGATAGCTCCACACGGAGATGGGCTTCAGGCTGGAGCATCTGGCGGCGTCGAGGATGCGCTCCAGCCGCGCGCGGGTGAGAACCGAGACCGGTTCGTCGAGCGCGATGCCGCCGATTTCGCAGAGCCGGTGCGTTCCGCCCACTGCGCTGGCCACGGTCTTCTCGCATGGACGCTCCATCCTCATGCGCTCGATGGCGGCGAACTTCTGGTATGCTTCCATGAGCATTCTGATTGTCGGTGTAGTCTTCATTGTATTCCTCTGTAGATAGTAGGTGGCCCTACGTTCCCCAGAGCCACGAACCACGAGTCACGAACCACGAGTCACGATTTTCTCATTTGCGCCTTGCTTTCGGTCGCTGAATTTGATACACTATGCGCCGTTTTTCCGTCTGGATCGGGCTCAAAACCGACTGCCCGACCGGTAAGGAACAGAAAAGGACAACAAAATGCCTAAGATGAAAACCAAGAAGTGCGCCACAAAGCGCATGAAAATGTCGGCTACGGGAAAGGTTATGCGTTCCCAGGGTGGCAAGGCCCACCTGAACGGCTACAAGAGCCGCGGACGCAAGCGCAATCTCCGTGGCATTACAGTCACTGACGCCACCGTCTCGAAGACGATGCACCGCATGCAGCCGTACGCCTAAGGAGGAATGAACCATGTCTCGTGCAACTAACGCTCCCGCTTCCCGCGAACGTCGCCGTCGCCGCCTGAAACTCGCGAAGGGTTTCCGCGGCGCCCGCTCCAAACTCTTCCGCACCGCGACAGAGGCCGTTGACCGCGCCCGTCGCCTTGCGACCATTCACCGCAAGCTGAAGAAGCGTGACTTCCGTCACCTCTGGATCGCCCGCATCAACGCGGCCACCCGCGCCGAGGGCATCAGCTACAGCGCCTTCATCGCCGGGCTCATCCGCGCAGGCGTCACGCTCAACCGCAAGATGCTCAGCGAGATCGCCATCAACGATCCTGAAGGCTTCAAGCAGATCATCGACATCGCCAAGAAGGCGTAAGTCGAGATCCGAGTACAATTCAGGAGCTCGAAATGCGAAAGGCACGGCGAGAGCCGTGCCTTTTCTAGTTCAGAGTTGGAAGTTCAGAGTGTTGCATCGTCGAGCGAGTCGTAGTGAAACGTCAAGATGCTAATATGATGGAGGCGCTTGCGCGCGACCACTGAAGCCGTGCGTGACGGCAATCGCTGACGCGATCCATCGCGGCGCGACGGCGCATGGTCCCGAGGCTGGCGCCTCGGCCAGCGCCGCCTCGCCGCGATGCGCCTTCGGCTTGCCGTCACGCACGGACGCGGAAGCGGCCTTCGGCCGACACGGAAGTGCGCAGAAACATTTCTGAACCAGTTGCAAGGCCTTTCTTGTTTTCGCTATTGGGAGTTTAGGAGTCTTGGAGTCTCCTAATCTCCCAATAGCGAAAGCAATTAACGTGCGCCAGTGGCAGAGGGTTTCGCCCAACCTCGAATCTCGAACTTTGGACTCTAGACTATGGAACACTATGGGGGACTGCCCCCGCGTTTTCCGTAGTTTACAAGTTTGCAAGTTTACAAGTTTTGAATCTTGACGGGGACAGTCCCCCACTCTCTAATCCTCTGTTTCTCCTGTTCTCCGTGCCATTCCGCGTCCCGCGAAGCGGGTTTCCGCGTCCGTACGCAGGACGAAACCCGCAGGGTTGCGGCACGGCGCGACGCGGGCGGCGAGGCGAAGCCTCAGGCCGGCACGCGCCGCGCCGCCCGCAAATCGCCGTAGGCGATTCGGCCTGCGTTCGGATTCAGTGGTCGCGCGCAAGCGCACACCCTTCGAGCCATGAATGCGTACTAGGCACTAGGCACGAACTATGCTATACTTTTGCTCATGAGAAAAGCAACTGCCATAGCAACTGCCGTCCTCGCGTTAACCTGCGGCGCGGCCACAGTCACCGAAACCGAGATCGAGCTCGCGACTTATCCCTTCTTTGATCCCGATCCCGTGCCCGCCACGGGCGAGATGCGTTACCCGTACTTCTTCTTCGACGGCACGAGCGCCACGAACGCGCCGCGCAAGTGGAAGGCCGTCGTCCTTGAGAACGACAAGATCAAAGTGACCATCCTTCCCGAGATCGGCGGCAAGATATGGGGCGCGGTGGACAAGAAGACGGGGCGTGACTTCATTTATTTCAACAACGTCGTCAAGTTCCGCAACGTCGCGCGGCGCGGCCCGTGGTGCTCCGGCGGCATTGAGCTCAACTTCGGCATCTACGGCCACACTCCGTCAACCGCCACGCCTGTCTCGTATGTCACGCGCGTGAACAATGACAAGGAAGAAAGCGTGAGCTGCTTCATTTCGGACACCGAGCTCGTCTGCCGCACCACATGGCAGGTGGAGGTGCGTCTTGAATCCGGCAAGGACCATTTCACCACGCGCACCGTCTGGTACAACGGCTCTGGCTTCTTCACGCCGCACTACCACTGGATGAACGCCGCATACTCGGTGCGCGGCGATCCCGAGTTCTTCTTCCCGGGCGCATCCTACATCGGCCACAACGGCGACTCGCACGCATGGCCAGTGGATGAAAACGGACGCACCCTCTCGCGCTACTCCGGCAACGCGTTCGGGCGCAGCAAGTCGTACCACGTCCTCGACGGCGACAACTCCTTCTACGGCATCTGGTGGCCAGAGGCCGGCATTGGCTCGTATCACGAAAACCACGTCACGCAGAAGTACGGACGCAAGATCTGGCTGTGGGCGCTCTCGCGCGAAGGCGGCATCTGGGAGGACCTTCTCACCGACCGCGACGGACAATACGCCGAGCTTCAGAGCGGGCTCTTCTTCAACCAGCCGGCCGACACGCTCGCGACTCCGTTCAAGCACGCCGCATTCGCGCCTGGCGCCACTGACGTGTTCGAAGAGAAATGGGGCGTGGCGCGTAGCCGCGCCGAACTCGCAAGCCGCATGAACCCCACCAACTACGTGAAGCGTCCGCAGACAATGCCCGCCGACTTCGACTGGTCCACCGCATACGGACTTTTCCTGAAAGGACGCCAGTTCATACGCCGCCGCATGGACCGCGACGGCGAGAAGGCGCTTCTCGAATGCCTCGCGAAGGAGCCGCACTACGTCCCAGCCCTCGAACAGCTCGCCTCGCTTGCCGTGCGCCGCGGCAAGTACGCCGAAGCCCATGCGTATGCGCAGAGGGCGCTCGCAATCGACACGTACAGCCCCGAGGCGAACTACGCCGACGGACAGGCGTTCTTCGCGGAAGGCAACATGCGTGCCGCGAAGGAGCGCCTGGGCGTGGCAGCCTTCTCGCCGGAATTCCACAACGCCGCATTCGCTCTTGCCGCCAAGGCCGAACTGCGCGAGGGAAACTGGAACGGAGCGCTTTCATTCGCCGACAAGTCTTACAACTTTGACAGCTTGCTTGTGCAGATCATTGCGAAGCGCAAGAGCGGAAGCCCGGACTTCTCGATGGCGAGATTGCTCTGCGACATATTTCCGCTCTTCCATGCGATGCGGTACGAATTGAACTTGGCGACTCCCACGAGCGAGCCGATGGAGAAGTATGTGACGCGCTGCGAGTTTCCGCATGAAGTCTATATGGAGATCGGCTCGTGGTATGATGAAGCGGGCCTTGCGGAAGAGGCGGAAGCGCTTTTCCGCAAGGCCGCGGCAACGAGTCCCGTTGGAGGCATTCGCCTCGCGTACGTCTTGCATCGCGCCGGAAAAAACGCGGAGGCGAAGGCGGCGCTCGACGCGGTGGCGTCGCAGCCGATTGCATTCGCCCTGCCGTTCCGCCGCGAGTCGCTGCCTGCGCTCAACTGGGCGGCGAAGATGCGCGGCGAATGGAAGTTCAAGTACCTTGCGGCGGTATGCCTTGCGGCCAATGAGTGGGACTCCGGAGCGAATCTTCTGCTCGCGCGCTGCGGCGACACGCCAGACGATGCCGTATTCTACCTCTACCGTGCGACGCGCAAGAAGGACGAGGCGAGGCTCAAGGACCTTCGCGCCGCCGTGAAGCTCGGCGGCTGCGGCTGGCGCGCCGGCCATGCGCTCTACCGTCATTTCGCCGAGGCGAAGGACTGGGAGGGAGCGTTGAAGGAGATCGAGCCGTACGTGGCGAAGTATCCTGATGCCAACCTCGTGAAACTCGACTATGCGGATGCGCTTTCGCGCAGCGGACGCAACGAGAAGGCGATAGCGTTTCTCGAGAAGGCGACGGTGTTGCCGTCCGAAGGCGGCAACGACGCGCTCGCCTCGTGGATCCGCGCGTGGCGCGGCGTCGCCGAGGCGGCGCTTGCGCGCGGCGACAAGGCGGCGGCGAAGGCGGCAGTGGCGAAGGCGCTGTCGTTCCCCGAGAATCTCGGCCGCGGCAAGCCATACGACAAACCAGACAAGGGAACGCCCGAGAAACCAGGGCTGCTCAGCGACTGGCCAGATTCGTTGCTTGAGCTAGTGCCAGGTGCCTAGTCACTAAGCACTAGGCACTAGGCACTCCGCACTAGATATGCTATAATTACCGCCACAGGAAAGGACAAGACATGACGACATGGTCTTTTATTCTAGGGTTGCCGTTGGTGGCCCTTGGCCTTGTCGCCGTTCTGGCAACGGAGCGTGCGGCGAAGGCGATGGTGGCGTTTCCTCGTTGCGAGAGCGCGGGATGGCTGCTTTGCGCCATAGGCTGGCTTGGCACTGCGTATGAGTGCGACAAGATAGGCATCGACATCTTCGACAAGATCCTCAAGGCGTTTCCTGGGGAGGTGTGGATCCTCGCGGCGGTGCTTACCGTGCTCACATGCATGTGGATGGCGAACCTGCTGCCGATACGCGGTCTTTGCGCGGTGCTGATGCTCTTTCCCGCGGAGCTGTTCCCGGCGGTGCGATTGTGCGACACGGGGTGGCGCATTCCTCTCGTGGTGTTCGCGTATGTGTGCGCGATAACGGGCATGTTCGGAATGTTCTATCCGTGGCGCATCAGGCAGGCGCTCGCGTGGTGCGCCTCGAGCGGTGCGCGCGTGAAGGTGTTCGGCGGCATCCTGCTGGCCATCGGCGCGCTCTTCTGCGCCATCGGCCTAATAGTTTAGAAGTTTCTAGTTTAGGAGTTTCGAGTTTCTGAGTTCCCGAAACCCCGAAACTTCGAAACCTCGAAACCACGAAACCCCGAAACCTCGAAACCCCGAAACTTATAAACCCCGAAACTTATAAACCATCAAAAGGAGAGTCAACGATGAAGTCAATGAAAGACTACGAGTTCTGGTTCGTAGTGGGCAGCCAGTTCCTGTACGGCCCGGAAGTGCTTGAGACCGTGGCGGCGCGCGCGCAGGAGATGGCGGACGCGTTCAACTCGAGCGGCAAGCTGCCCTGCAAGGTGGTCTACAAGGTCACGGAGAAGACGCCCGAGGAGGCCACCGAGACGATCAAGGCCGCGAACTTCGACGACAAGTGCGCCGGCGTGATCACATGGTGCCACACGTTCTCTCCCTCGAAGATGTGGCTCAACGCGCTCAAGCTTCTGCAGAAGCCCTGGTGCCACCTCGCCACGCAGTACAACCGCTCGATCCCCGACAAGGGCATCGACATGGACTTCATGAACCTCAACCAGGCGGCGCACGGCGACCGCGAGCACGGATTCATCGGCGCGCGCCTGAGGATGACGCGCAAGGTGATCGCCGGCCACTGGCAGGACGCCGACGTGCGCACGCGCCTCGCCTCGTGGATGCGCGTTGCGGTGGGCGCGGCGTTCTCGAAGACGCTCAAGGTGATGCGCTTCGGCGACAACATGCGCAATGTGGCGGTGACCGAAGGCGACAAGGTGGGCGTGCAGGAAGTGCTTGGCTGGCAGGTGAACACGTGGCCCGTCGGCAAGCTCGCCGAATACATCGCCGCGGTGACTGACGCCGAGGCGGACGCGCTTGTGAAGGAGTACAAGCGCCTCTACACGTTCAAGACGAAGAACCTCGACGCCGTCCGCTACCAGGCGAAGGAGGAGATCGCCATGAAGCGCATCCTCGACGAGGAGGGCTGCGCCGCATACACGAACACGTTCGAAGACCTCTACGGCATGGATCAGCTGCCCGGCCTAGCGTCGCAGCGCCTGATGGCGCAGGGATACGGATACGGCGCGGAGGGCGACTGGAAGGTCTCGGCCATGACGGCGATCGTGAAGAAGATGGCAGAGGGCATGAAGGGCGGCACCGCGTTCATGGAGGACTACACGTACGAGCTCGCGAAGGGCAAGGAGTACTCCCTCGGCGCGCACATGCTCGAGGTGTGCCCCACGATCGCGGCGGCGAAGCCGGCCGTCGAGGTGCATCCGCTCGGCATCGGCGGCAAGGCCGATCCCGCGCGCCTCGTCTTTGAGGGACGCGCCGGCAAGGCGATCGTGATCTCCCTCGTCGACATGGGCGGGCGCCTCAGGATGATCGTGCAGGACATCGAGTGCGTGAAGCCGATCTACAAGATGCCCAACCTCCCCGTGGCGCGCGTGATGTGGCGCGCGATGCCCGACCTCAAGAAGGGCGTGGAGTGCTGGATCACGGCGGGCGGCGCGCATCACACCACGCTCACCTACGACGTCACGGCCGAGCAGATGCACGACTTCGCGGCGATCATGGGAATCGAGTTCGTGCACATCACGAAGGAGACGACCGTCGAGTCGCTCGAACGCGAACTCTTCCTCAACGACCTCGCGTGGAAGCTGCGCGGCTAAAAGACACTAGACTGAAAGGACAGGAACATGGCACTCATCGACTGGCTGGTAATTCTCGGCTACTTCGCGCTTCTCGCATGCGTGGTGGTGTTCACGAAGAGGAAGCAGGAGACCTCGGCCGACTTCTTCCTCGGCGGGCGAAGCGTGGGATGGCTCGCGATCGGAGCCTCCATCTTCGCGGCCAACATCGGCTCTGAGCACCTGATCGGCCTTGCCGGATCAGGTGCCGTCGCGGGTCTCTCGCAGAGCCACTGGGAGTTCCACGCATGGGTGCTCATCCTGATGAGCTGGGTGTTCCTGCCGTTCTACTACAAGAGCGGAGTATCCACCATGCCGGAGTTTCTGGAGCGGCGCTTCGGTCCGAAGGCAAGGTGGATTCTCTCGCTCGTGTCGCTCGCGGCATACGTGCTCACAAAGATCTCCGTGACGGTGTTCGCCGGCGCGCTCTTCTTCGAGACGATGCTGCCGGAGATCTCGATCACGGTGGGCGGCACCACGATCGGCTCGTTCTGGATCGGCGCGTTCGCGACCGTGCTCCTCGCCGGCGTCTATTCGTCGTTCGGCGGCCTCACGGCGGTCGTATATACCGACCTCGTGCAGACATTCATCATCCTCGCGGGCACGCTCTCCGTGACGGCCTTCGCGCTCTACCACCTCGGCAACTCCGGCGTGCAGGTGGATGGACACGCGGCGAACTCGATTGCGGACGGCTGGGCCGTGCTGAAGCAGACGATCAAATCTACGGGCAACGTCGAGGCGTTCGGCCTCTGGCACTCGCTCACGCACAAGGCGTTCCCGTGGCTCGGCGTTGTGGTGGCGTCCGTCACGATCGGCGTGTGGTACTGGTGCACAGACCAGTTCATCATCCAGCGCACGCTCTCGGCGAAGGACATGACGAACGCGCGGCGCGGCGCGATCTGGGGCGGTTTCCTCAAGCTCGCGCCGGTGTTCCTCTTCCTCGTGCCCGGCATGCTCGGCTTCGCCCTCCACCACAACCACGTGAACGTGGGCTCGGGCGTCTTCGCGATTCCGCTCAAGGCTAACGGAGCGCTGAACGGCGACACCGTGTTCCCCACGCTCGTGCAGTCTCTGCTGCCGGTCGGCTTCCGCGGCCTCGTGGTGGCGGGAATGATCGCCGCCTTGATGAGCTCGCTCGCGTCGCTGTTCAACTCCGTCTCCACGCTCTTCACGGTTGACGTCTATCAGAAGCTGAAACCCGATACGCCCCAGCGCCAGCTCGTGACGATCGGGCGCATCACCACGGTGTGCATGACGGCGCTCGGACTCATCTGGGTGCCGATCATGAAGGCGATCGC
>CAMIVJ010000078.1 GCA_946401765.1 uncultured bacterium
AAGTCGTCCGGCAGCTTCTGGTGGATGGTGTTCTCGATCACCCTGCGCCCGGCGAAGCCGATGAGCGCCTTGGGCTCGGTTATGTTGACGTCGCCCAGCATGGCGAACGACGCCGATACGCCGCCGGTCGTAGGATCGGTGAGCACGCTGATGTACGGCAGGCCCGCCTCCTTCACGCGCCCCACGGCGGCCGCGGTCTTGGCCATCTGCATGAGCGAGAGGATGCCCTCGTGCATGCGCGCGCCGCCCGACGCGGAGCATATCACGAGCGGACGCCTCTCGGCGATCGCCTGCTCGCACGCGCGGGCGATGCGCTCGCCCGTGCCCGTTCCAAGCGACCCTCCCATGAACGAGAAGTCCATCACGCCCAGCATCACCGGCACGCCCCCCATCTCGGCAGTGCCCATCACCACGCTTTCCTTCTCGCCGGTCTTCGCGATCGTGGAATCCACCTTCGTCTTGTACGGACCCGTCGCGTCGTGGAAGTCAAGATGGTCCGAATAGCTCACCTCGCGGAACACCTCCGCGAACGTCCCCTCGTCCGCAAGCTGAGCAATGCGCGCGCGCGCGCCGAGGCGGCCGTGGTATCCGCACGCCGGGCAGATGCAGTTGTTGGCCTTCCATTCGTCCTTCGCCACGTAGCTGCGGCAGCGCGGACACACCTGCCACAGCGCCTGCGCAGGGGGAATCTTCGCCTTCTCGGCCTTTTTCTCGAACCATCCCATTTCAATCGACTCCTGTTTGGGAAACAAGTGCTGACATTCTACCAAATCCGCGCGTTTTTCTCAATGCACATCGACGGAAATCGGCTTGAGCGCGGCGTCCCGCTCGCGCTCCACACACTCGGCCCACTGCCGGGCGTCAAGCACCTCCCCGCGTCCGGTCCACGCCTGGCCGGCCCACCACGCGAACCGTTCGCCGTCCTTCACCTTCCGCACGAGCAGCAGGTCGCCCTCGTCCGTCGTCTGAAGCGCGGCCTCGCCCGGCGTGAACACCGCGGTGAGAATCGACGTACGGTCCTTCATACGCGGCTCGAAGTTGGCGATCCACCCCTTGTCGGGACGCGCCGTCACCTCGCCGTTGTGCTCCTTCTGCGCCGAGACGTTCACCCCCGGCCCGCCCAGCACTTCCTTGGCGCCCTTTATCCTGAACGTGGCCGCGTGCTTCGTGAAGCGACTTCCCCTGTCGAGCGTCACCACGCGCGTCTCCTCCACGCTCACGCCGTCGCCGCAGTCCACAGGCGCGTACGTCACCTCGAACGCAGTGCGAACAGGTCCCGTGGCGATGCGCCGCTGCGTCTTCCAGTTGCCTGCTGCGAACGCCTTTCCGCCACGCCACACGGCGAAGCCGCCCGCGCCGCGGGCCGTGCCCACCTTGTAGGCGTCCATGCCCTCGCCGGAGTCCTTGTGGTAGTGGCCGAGCTTCAGCCACTTGTCGATGATGGGATAACGCACCTTCTTGCTCCACACGTCTATTCCGCTCGAGACGAGCCCCTCGCCCTTCGGCGGCGGCTGTGAGACTCCCGGGCCGTATATGCGCCATGCGGCCTTGTCGTTCTCCCAGAGGTAGTCGTCGAGGCGGTCCGGCGCGTGACGGCCGAAGCAAACGGCCGTCATGTCGGGACGCTTCAGCGACGAGTCGTTGAACACGCGGAACTCGCGCGTGACGCCCGCCACAAACGTCGATGAGAAAATCAGCTTGTCTGGCGCACCATCTCCGTCGTCGTCCCACAACTGGTGCGGCAGCGACGCGCCGTCGCGCAGATCAAACACCACGAGGTCCTTCTCGGCAAGGCCGAGCGTTTTCCAGTCAACCTCCACCGTGGCCACCCTGTAGCGCGCCACGGGCGCCACGCGCACGCGCTTCGCGTCGCGGTGTGCCGCCAGCACTGCGTATTTGCGGATCTCGCTTGCCGCGAGCAGAAAGCCGCCCGCCGCGTACGTCTCGGTGGAGTTTGCGCCGAAGTCGTTCTCCGGACGCTCCCCGATGGGCTGCACCCATCCGAAGCGTCCTTCCTCGTTCGTGCTTCTGCACATCGCCGTCCAGGCCCTCTTGACGCACGGCAGATAGTCGCCTTCGTCGAGAAGGCCGTTGTTCACTCCCCACATGAACGCATAGCAGAAGAACGCCGTGCCGCTCATCTCCGGCAGGTCGGGATTCTTCTGGTCGAGAAGGCTCGGGCCCCACGCGCCGTCCGAGCGCTGGAGCGTCTTCACCTTTTCGCACATCTCCTTGAAAAGACCCTCGAACCATGGGCGCGTGCGGAGATCGTCGGGCAGCTCGCGAATGACGAGCGGAAGCCCTGCGAGCACCCATCCCATGCCGCGGCCCCAGAACGTCTTCTCGCCGCCGGGCGTCTTCTTGTCGACGAAGTTCGCGTCGCGGTAGAAGAGATGCGCGTCACGGTCGAAGAGGCGCGCGTGAGTGGCGCGGTACTCGCTTATCATGAAGTCGCGGTAGCGGTCGTCGCCGGTCATTGCGGCGAGCTTGGCCCAGGAGGGAGGCGCCATGAAGAGCGCGTCGCACCAGCTCCAGCGGTCCCAGTTCAGCACGAAGCGTCCGCTCGCGCCTACGCGGCGGGCGAGAGGTGAGCGCACGCGCGCGCCGAGAATGAAGTCGCACGTCGAGCGGTATGGAGCGAGGGCGGCGGGATTGTCGTCCGCACGCGCGATCTCGAGCCATGCCTGGGCGATGCAGTGCGAGTTCGCGTCGTACATGCGGTCGTCTGGCTTCCAGGAATATCCGGCGCCGCGTTCGCGCACGACGTCGAGATATGGAAGCGCGGGATCGGCGAGCCCGAACGCCACGAGGCCTGCATAGAACGCGCCGTAGCTCCAGTCCTTGTGGTTGGCGCGCATCGGGTGCGCGATCATCCAGTCGGCCACCTTGCAGCCGTTGGAGGCCACCGTGGCGGCGTCAAAGGCGTCCGGCAGCTGCGCGGCGGCGCACAGCGATGCGGCGGCGGCGATGGACGACAGGAAAAAGCGAGGCGATCTGGACTTCATGGCGTACGCTCCTTTATGCCAGCGGGGTGCCGCAGACCTTCAACGGCCGGCGGCACCCTCACTAGTCGGTTCAAGATGCGGCGCGGCGTTAGGCGCCGAGCTGGAAGCGGGCGAAGCGCTTCACCGTCACCGGCGCGCCGATGGTCTTGGCGACGCCGTCAAGGTACTTCTCGACGGTCAGGTCGCCATCGGCCACGTATTCCTGCTTGAGGAGGCAGATCTGCGTGCAGAACTTGGCGGCCATGCCCTTCTTGATTCCGGCGAGCGCCTGTTCGGGCGGAAGCTTGCCCTTCTGCTCCTTGAGGGCGTTGAGCTTCACCTCGAGCTCGGCGTCGATCTCGGCCTGGGGCACGTCGGAGGGCTGGATGTAGCGAGGGGCGTTGGCCGCCACCTGCAGGCACACCATGTGGGCCGCCTCGGCGAGTTCGGGGGCGTCGGCCTTGTCGCAGCCGAGCTCCACGAGAACGCCGATCTTGCCGCCCATGTGGATGTAGCCGCTGAGGACGCCCGCGCCTTCGAGCGTGTAGCGCTCCTGACGGCGGATCTTCACGTTCTCGCCCGTCTTCGTGAGCAGCATCTTGTAGTCGTCGGCCAGCGTCTCCTCGATGTTCTTGCCTTCGAGGGCCACCTTGGCGGCCTTGGCGCAGAACTCCTTGTAGGCGTCGGTGTTGGCCACGAAGTCGGTCTCGCAGTTGACCTCGGCGAGGGCCATCGTCTTCTTGTCGTCGGCTTCGGCGAGGGCCACGATGCCCTGCTTGGACTCCTTGTCCACGCGCTTGGCCGCGACGGCGAGGCCCTTCTCGCGCAGGTACTTCACGGCGGCGTCCATGTCGCCGTTCGAGGCGATCAGAGCCTCCTTGCACGCGCCCATTCCGGCGGCCGTGGCTTCGCGCAGTTCCTTGATCTGGTTGATTGTGACTGTCATTTAAAACCTTACCTTTCTTGTTTAAGCGTTCTCCGCGTCATCATTCGGCCGCAGGCGCCTCGGCCGCGGGGGCTTCCGCTGCGGGGGCTTCGGCCGGCGCTTCCTCGACGGGAGCGGCGGTGTTCTGGGCGTCGACGGCGGCCTGGGCCTCCGCAACCTTCTCCTGGCGCTTGGCGGCCAGCGCCTCGCGGGCCTTGGCCTCGGCGGCCTCCTTGGCCTTGCGCGCAGCCTGCTTCACGTCGCTGGAGACGCCAGGGCCCTTCGGCGCCTTGGCGGCACGAGCGCCCTTGGCATCGTCCTTGGCGGCGGCGTCGGCGGCCTTGCGGGCGGCCTTGCGCTCCTGGCGAGCGGCCTTCTCCTGCTCCTCGCGCTCCTTGCGCTCCTGCGCGCGCTTCTCGGCCTCAGCGGCCGCGGCGGCGGCGTATTCGGCGTTGGCCGCCTTGATCACCTTCACAATGCCGTTGACGATGAGCTCGATGCCACGCACGGAATCGTCGTTGCCGGGAATCACGTAGTCGATCGGCTCGGGATCGGCATTGGTGTCGGTGATGGCGACGATCGGAATGCCGAGGCGGGCGGCCTCCTTGACGGCGTTGGCCTCACGCACCACGTCCACGATGAACACGGCGCCGGGCTTCTGCTCCATGTCGGCGACGCCGGTGAGGTTCTTCTCGAGCTTGGCGAGCTCGCGGCGGAGCATCGAGTTCTCCTGCTTGTGCACGGAGAGCACGCCGTTGTTCTTCGCGCCCTGCGCCTGAAGCGACTTCATGCGCTTCACGC
Organism: uncultured bacterium; assembly: GCA_946401765.1. Taxonomy (GTDB): domain Bacteria; phylum Verrucomicrobiota; class Kiritimatiellia; order RFP12; family UBA1067; genus RUG572. Next base: position 4,711 of record CAMIVJ010000078.1, read on the forward strand.
TGCCGCGGATCGTCTGGGCGTTGGTGAGAGTGCCGCCGAGCCAGCGCTCGGTCATGTAGTACTGCTCGCACTCCTCGGCCGCCTGCTTCACAATCTCCTGCGCCTGCTTCTTCGTGGCGACGAAGAGGATCTTCTTGCCGTCGAGAACCGTCTTCTTCACGAACTCGGCAGCCTCGTCGATGAACGTGACGGTCTGCGTGAGGTCGATGATGTGGATGCCGTTGCGCTTGTCGAAGATGTAGGGCTTCATCTTGGGATTCCAGCGCTTCGTCTGGTGGCCGAAGTGCAGACCCGCGTCGAAGAGGTCCTTGAGCGTAAGGCCTGTGGCGGCCGATGTAGGCATGTCCATTCTTTTTCTAACCTTTCATGTCCGTTGCGGGATACAGAGGCACCCATGCCCCCGTTTTCCCTTGGTTAATCCGCTTTGGCGCGCTGGCCTGGACTCGGCCGGCAACGTCGTTCGCTTCCGCACGGCAACGGCCACCCGGCCCTTCCGCGCTCGGAAAACAGTTGTATAGTTTATCAAAAGACGCCGCTGGATTCAAGAGGGCATTTTCAGAATTTGAAAATGTGGAAATGTTGCCAATCCCAATCTCCAATAGGGCCTCTCCCCGCGAAACTAATGCGAACGTGGGGGAAGAGCCCCCGCCTGTATCTCAAGATAGCCGCCGTTCCATGCTCCAAGCGACGGAATCTCGACGCGGCAGACGTCGCCGTCGCGGCTGACGGCCAGCGTCTTCGGCTCGCCGCGCATCTCGCGCCAGACGACCTGATTCACGCCGGACGGCACCCCGCGCAGACGAAGGCGCAACGGTCCCTGCTCGTCAAGGCGAAGGTTCATGAGAGCCACGTTCCGAAGCGCCCCGTCCGCCGCAACTCGCGGCAGCATCATACCGACAAATGGCGATTCCAGAACGGCAGGCGTTCCGCCCGCGCGGGCGTCCAGCGCGTCACGCAGCTTCTGCACTTCGCCGGATGCCGTTCTACAGCGGTCAAACCCGATTTCCTTTGCGGAAATGCGTCCGCACGACTTGCCAACGCCAATAAGCGTGGGCACGCCCGTCTGCGCGAACCGATAGAGGCGTTCGTATCCTGAATCAGCTGTGAATCCGACCGCTGTCGTCCCCTCGCAGGATTTCGCATACGCCCGCAGCACAGGCGCGGCCGCGGCCATCGGACTCAGTCGCGCACGAAGATACAGGTCTTCGCTTTCCTTGCCGTAGTTCAGCACAAGCGCGCTTGCGGCGTCCATGCCGTGCACAAGCCCCGTGAAACCCTCCATGATGATGGTCTGCGCGGACTTCGTTCCGTACGTGCGCGGGAAGCACGCAATCTCGCACGTCCATAGGCCGACCTGCTCTGGATGCGCAAAATCCCTCTTGCACTGCGCTGACGAAAGGCTTTTCACAATCTGGTCGTTCGGATTGACGTCGTAGTACGCTCCCGCGCCGGGACGGTATCCGACGGGCCTGCCGCCCACTTCATAAAGAACGCCTATTATCGCCTCCACCGTGCGTCTGGCGCGTGCGTTGTGCTGAAGCGCAAGCACGGTCTCCGGCGAAGCGGCGTGGAACTCCTCGCCGATGATGCGGGCAATGGCGGCAATGGAGCGTATCGCGAACTCCTCGTATGCAATGCGCAGCCGCGCATCCTTTCTCGCAGCCGCATCGAGTGTCTTGCGCGTCCACTTGCCGCCTGTCTCGGCATTGAAATCCGCCACACACCGATCACACCAGCAGCCGTCAAGCGAGCCACGCGTTGCGGGATCGTGGTTGTCAATGCGCAGGTCGTCGTCGATCCAGAGGCTCGACGGGCACAGCGCCGCATATATGCGCGACATCTGGCGAATGTATTCGAGGAAGCGCGGATCACGAGGACAGTTGCAGCACTTGTCCTCCACGCCCGTGGAGCCTGTCCATCCTGTCCAGTTGCGTCCCGAATAGTCCTTCCCTTCGGTGAATGGGCCTCCATGGCCTATCGTCGCCTGTATCTGGAGGCCGGGCTTCCAGCCGAGTCCACGCACATCATCCATCGCGCGGCGGATTCGCTCCGCGTTCGCACGGTGCGCCTCAAGCTTCGGCATCCCGAAGCCAGTGCCGAACCATATCTCGTCGCAGAGGCCTGGAACGTCGCGCAGCATTGCAAACGTGCGCGCCCACGCCTCGTCGCTTGACGTGTGGTCGCTCTCCAGCCTGAACTGCAGCGCGGGATTCCAGCCTGCGTAGCACTGCACGCAAGACACTACGGCGACAACGATGGCAATATTGACAAACGCATTCATACGGTCACGTTTTCGGCTGGCGCCTATTTTGCTTTCGAATGCGTGGAGCGTTTCTGGTGCATTCCTTCCTCCTCGCTCAGCATATCCGCAACAGCCTCTACGCCGGCCTCGATGATGCGGCGATTGCCAAGCCGCCTCACAAAACCTTCCACGAGAGGGAAACGGATGAAGAAGTGATTGCCAAACGTCGCATCCGCATGGAGCCATTCAGCGTCAACCGCGAAATTTCCCCTTTGAGTCGTCTCCACGGACGTTCCTCGGAAGCTCGTCAGGAACGGGAAGACCCGCTCAAGCTCATCAAGGCCGACATCCCCTGGGAAGCGGGTGCCGAACGCCTCAAATCCGAAGTTCCCGGAAATCACCGAGACCTTGTCCGGAAGATCGGAAATCACCTGTACGGAACCGGGATTCCCCTGCGCGCCAACCTCGGCATAGGCTATCGCCATCACCTTCGAAACATCAAGAGCGCGAACGACATCCACCGACATTCTCTCTTTTACGACTTCTTTTTTCATTGCATTCATTCTTTTGTTCCTGTTCTTCGAAGGCATGCACAATTGATTTCTTGCGAGAATAGTATAGCAAAAAACATCGGGTTGTGCCGCGGCATTTTCGGCATGGCTTATGACGCAGATGAACGGGCTGCAGCCCGTTCTACGAGGTGCAGCCCGTTCCTTCAAACCCCGAAACTCCGAAACCTCGAAACTTCGAAACCCCGAAACTTCGAAACTCCGAAACCTACCTGCTCCCGAAGTCGCGGTCAACGTACGTGCGCCAGCTATCGCCCCGCTCGTCGAGATCCTCAACGTGGCGGTGCCTGCGCACATTGCTCACGGCCCGGCTTACGGCGTCGTACGTCGTGTCCAGGCCCTGCGAGTCACAGTGGTAGCGCACAGCGCGTTCGGCCCTGATTCCGATGTCGGCGGCAGCGGTGACTGCGTCGATGTTGGCGCCGAGGAAGAGGAATTCCCAGCCCCACTCCTCGGACTGCTGCTTTACGAGCGTACGCACCATCTCGGGGGTGAACCTGCGGCTCGCGTTCTCCATGCCGTCCGTGACCACCGCGAACACCACTTTGTCCGCCTTGCGGTTCTCCGGCGCGCGCCTCTGCACATCGATGTGGAACATCAGTGCATGGCCGAGTGCGTCGAGGAGGGCCGTGCTTCCACGAACATTGTATTCGCGGCCGCTGATCGGCGCCACGCACTGAATGTCCATTCGCCTGTGGAGCACTTCCATCCTGTCGTCGAACAGCACCGTCGAGACCTTGCACTCGCCGGCCTCCTTCTTCTGCTTCTCGAGAAGGCTGTTGAAGCCGCCGATCACGTCGCTTTCACGGCCGCACATCGAGCCGGAGCGGTCAAGCACGAAGACAAGCTCCGTACGCGGTGGAGGCGGATTCGCTGCGATTCTTGCGGCGAAAGCGGCTACGGCGCGGATGTAGGCGATCAGCTCCGCACGCGCGTAGTCGCGCGGAAGCGCGCTCGCGAGGCGCGCGAGATCGGCATTGGCGGCGGACACCCAGAGCGCGACGCCGTCGACGCCGCCGAGCAGTCTGCGCAGCATTCCCTGATGGCGGTTGCGCGCAAGCGAGATGTAGCCGCTATGCGGGTCGTCCACGCGCGAGCGCTGCCAGAACCATCCCTTCCTGAGGCCGCACGCGCGGAAGTCGAAGCTCGAGCCGTTGTCGACGAACCAAAGCCGCCCTTCCTGATCCACACGCACGTTGTCGTAAGTGAACGTGTCGATGCCGGCGATCAGCGAAATATAGGGATATGCCGCCAGCACCTGTTCGCGGATCTTGGCCTTTGCGGAGTCGTCGCCATTCTCCCATGCGTCTCCGAGCGGAGTCGTGACCTTGAACTCGGCGAGGCGGACCACGTGCTCGCCTTCCGCGCCGAAGTCCACGCGGTATTCCCTCGACGCCGGAACGTTCAGTCCAGCTTCGCGCAGGAAGGCGTCCGCCGCAAGTTCATTGAGCACATGCTCGTCGCTCGAGTGCCTGCTCCAGATTCCGCACTTCGCGATGTAGCGGCGCCCGTCGATCTCGCCGACGCGGGGGTGCGTGCATCCGCGCTCCGTTGTGACGAAGCCGCGCAGCATCTCCGCCGTCAGCTCCTGCGGGAATCCCGCAACGTCGTTTCTTCTTTCGTTCATTTCGTCTTTTCCTCTCATTTATTCCTTTTAGCAAGATGACTTCCGACTTTTTTTGTCCGCTTGTTTCTACGGGATTTCAACCGTATCAATTAATGCTTGCGACCAACCTGCACAAGACAACAAGCACCAGTATGATGACCACCAAAGCAGGCAGTATGCCTGCAGTGCCATACGGACGAGACGCATCTTCGTCTGTCCGTCGGTCAGGTTTCGCCGCCTGACCATCGGATTCCACGCTCGGGTCACACAGACCTTCGAGGTCTTCGGCTCCCGCCGCCACGGCCTCTTCCGCAATGCGAATCGCCTTGTGCGCATCCTGAGGGACGCCCTCGCCTCTCCAGTACATCAACGCCATCTGATACCTTCCATTGGCGCATCCGGCCTTCCACGACTTCTCGAACCACTCGAGCGCCTTTTCGTATTCGCCGTTGTCGCGCAGCAGTTCTCCAAATCTGCACATGGCGAGCTCGTTGCCTAATTCGATTGATTTCTGCAGCGCTTCCATGGCCTTGCGATTGTCCTGCGGACATCCCAGGCCTTGTGCATAGCAATCGGCAATGGCACATAACGCTTCAGAGCTACCGCACTGAGCAGCACGCTCATAGTAGTTGAACGCCAAGTTGTAGTTCCGCTGCAAATGCTCGCCCGCAGAATGCAAATCGCCAAGAAGCGACCATGCTTCTGCTTTGCCCTGCAGCC
>CAMIVJ010000079.1 GCA_946401765.1 uncultured bacterium
AGATCCTCGGCATCCACCTCGCCAACCTCAAGATCAAGGACATCCGCTACGCCGAGAACGGCGAGGTCGCGATGGAGCTGATGAAGGAATGGGTGCCGGATCTGGTGCTGTCCGACATGTGGATGCCGAAGATGGACGGCACCCAGCTGGCGGAGGCGATGCGCCGCACCCGCGAACTGGCGGAGATCCCCATCGTGGCCGTGACGGCCGACGTCGATGTAGGGTCCACTTACGACATGAGCCTGTTCGCGAAGATCATCGCAAAGCCGGTGACGGCCGACAAGCTTCGGGCGCTGTTTGGGGAGATCGGGCAGGAATGAGGCTTCTGGTTTCCACCATCCCGTACGACGGGGGAAAGAGCGGCATCTCGGTGTACGTACGGGAGGTCGTGCGGGAGCTTGCCGCGCAGGGCCACGAGCTGACGCTGCTGTGCGAGCCGAGGGTGGATGGACGAGAGGAGTTTGACGAGAGGCGAATCGTCCACGCGCCTTGCTGGACGCGCCGCGCCGTGTTCAGCATGCTCTGGCACCTTTTCGTGCTTCCGTTCTGGCTGCTGCGGCACAGGAATGAGTTCGACGGATTCGTCATCTGCGCGGCCAACAGAAGGGTTTGCGCGTGGTATCCGATCAAGACGACGGCTACGGTGCACGATCTCGCGAATTTCCACATTCCAGGAAAGTATTCGCGCATGAGGATGTTCTACCTCGCGCACGTTCTGCCGTTCTTCGCGAAGAAGGCGCAGCGTCTCGTGGCCGTGAGCGGCGCCACCAAGGCCGACATGGTGCGTTTCTGGAAGTGCCGCGACGAGGACGTGACGGTGCTGTACAACGGACTTCGGACTTCGGACTTCGGACTTCAGGCATCTTCCGGAAGTCCGAAGTCCGAAGTCCGAAGTCTGCTCTACATCTCCCGCATCGAGCATCCGGGAAAGAACCACGTGCGGCTCATCGATGCGTACAGCAGGCTGCCGAGGGCGATTGCCGAGGCGCATCCGCTAATGATCGCCGGCGCCGACTGGAAGGACGCCGATGTCGTTCACGCGGCGGCGGCGGCGAGTCCGCACACGGCATTCATTCGCTTCACTGGCTTCGTTCCGGAAAGAGAAATGGAGAATCTCTGGAGCGGGGCGGGTTTCTACGTTTTCCCCAGCCTGTTCGAGGGATTCGGCCTCTCGCTCGTGGAGGCGATGGCGCGCGGCATTCCGTGCGCGTGCTCGAACAACGGCTCGCTCGGCGAAATAGCAGGCGATGTCGCGATTACGTTCAATCCCGAAGATGCAGGTGCGATCGCCGACGCGCTCGTTCGGCTTGTTTCCGAACCGGAGCGGGACAGGGAGGCCCGCATCGCGCGCGGCCGAGAATGGATCAAGCGCTTTTCATGGGCCGATCACGCGGCGGGGATAGTGAAGTTGCTGGAGGATGCTTCATGAACGACGAGATAATGATGTTCGGCATTCCGCTCGCGAAAGTGACGGAAGCGGAGGCGGTCGAGAGGATTGTCGAATTCGCCCGGAAGGGCCGCGCTTCTCGCGGCCATGCTGCATTCGTCGCGACACTCAACGTGGACTTCGTGTGCAACGCCGTACGCGGTTGGCCCTTCGGCGGAGACGACGAGCTGTGGGGATACTTGAAAAACGCCGACTTCGTGACGGCAGACGGAATGCCGATCGTGCTTCTTTCCCGCCTTTTGCGCCATTCTCTTCCGGAACGCGTGACAGGTGCGGACATGGTGCCCGCGATCTGCCGCCGCTGTGCCGAGGAGGGTCTTTCGGTTTACGTGCTGGGGGGCGACAGGGAGGCGGTAGAACAGGCGTTCGCGAAAATGGGCATTGCCGGGCTGCGCGTCGCGGGCATCGATCCCGCCCTCGTCAAGCTGGACGAGGAGCAGCCCGAAATCGTCTCGCGCATCAACGCGGCTACGCCCGACATCCTCTTCGTGGCGCTTGGAAACCCGAAACAGGAACTGTGGATGGGGCGCAACGCCGGGAAACTCGATGTTTCGGTGATGATCGGCGTAGGCGGCACGTTCAACTTCATCTCGGGGTGCGTGAAGCGCGCGCCCAAGTGGATGCAGCGCAGCGGACTTGAATGGATCTACCGTATCATCCAGGAACCGGGACGGTTATGGCGTCGCTACGCCTACGGCTTCGTCAAGTTCTCCTGGATATCCCTTCGTGCGCTCTTGGGAGGGTACAAATGAAACCGATGATGACTTCTTCGCGGCATCTTTCGAGGCTCGGAGCCTGGGCGTTTGCGTTTGGAACGGCCGTCGGCTGGGGTTCGCTCGTCATGCCCGGAACCATGTTCCTGCCGAAGGCCGGACCGCTCGGAACGACTATCGGCGTGTTCGTCGGCGCCGCGATCATGGCCGTCATCGCGTGGAACTACCATTACATGACTCGCCGCTATCCCGGGCCGGGCGGCGCGTTTGCGTTTGCCTCCCAGGCCTTTGGCGTCGACCACGGCTTCCTCTGCGCGTGGTTTCTCTGCTTGACCTACATGGCAATCGTCTGGGCGAACGCCACGGCGCTCACGATCGTCGCGCGTTGCCTTTTCGGCGACGCTCTCCGTTTTGGTTTCCGTTACAGCATTGCGGGCTATAACGTCTATTTCGGGGACATCCTGCTTCCGGGAGCCGCAATCCTCTTCGCCGCCGCCATCAACTGCCGGCGGCGCCTCGCGGGCAGCGTGGAGACCGTCCTGGCCGTCCTGTTCGCGGTCGGCATTGCGGTTTGCTTCGGGGCGGCCGTGTTCCGCTGCGGCGGCGACCTTCGCGCGGCGGCGCCGGCCTTCGCGCCGGATGGCACTGCGCCTGTCTCGCAGGTTCTCAAGATCGTCGCGCTGGCCCCCTGGTTCTACGTGGGGTTCGAGGCGATTTCGAACCTGTCCGGCGAGTTCCGCTTCTCGCGTCGGAAGACATTCCAGGTGATGGTCTCGGCGGTCGTGACGTCCGCGTTCGCATACGCGTTCCTTGTCGTCCTTCCCGCGCTTGCCCCGGGGGACGCCGGCGGTTGGCCGGCCAGCGTCGCGCACCTCAGCGGGCATGTGGGCGCGCCTTCGCTGCCCACGTTCGCGGCGGCGTCCCGGGTCTTGGGCCGTGTAGGAACCGTCGTCATCGGCGTGACTGCCCTTGCGGCGATCTTCACCAACCTCGTCGGCAACATGACGGTCTCCAGCCGGCTTCTGGGCGCGATGGCCGACGACGGCCTCCTTCCCGCCCGCCTGGGCGCGAAGGGCGCCGACGGCACGCCGACGGCCGCCGTGCTCTTCGTCGCCGGCGTCTCGCTCCTTATTCCCTTCCTCGGCCGGACGGCGGTCGGCTTCATCGTGGACGTCGCGACCATTGGCAGCGCAATCGCCTACGCATACACCTCCGCCGCCGTGTTTCGGACGGCGCGCGCCACTGGCAGCCGCCTCGGCAAGACAATGGGAATCAGCGGATTGCTGCTTTCGGGAGGAATTTGCGTTCTCTTCATCCTGCCGAACTACTTCGCGGGCAGCATGATGGCGACCGAATCCTATCTCATCCTCGTTTTATGGTGCATCCTTGGATTCGTCTTCTACCGGTTCCTGTTCGGCCGTGACCAGGACCATCGCTTTGGGCACTCTACGGTCGTGTGGATCACCCTCCTGGTGATGATCTTCGTCATGTCCCACATGTGGTTGCGCCAGGCGTCGGTTGACACGACGAGGCGGTCGTTTTCCGAGTTGAGCGATTTCCATAATCGAAACTGCCTTGCCGGAACGGATGCCGGCTCGGACAACGGCTGGCACGACAACATGACGCACCAGCTGGACTCCGTTAACAACTCGCTCTTCCACGTCGGCCTCGTCCAGACCGGCTTGATGGCCGTTTCGCTTGCGATCATGTTCAGCCTCTACGCCATGCTGCGCCGGCGCGAGCGGCGCCTGGAGTACGAGAAGACCATGTCGAAGAGCTACTTCTTCTCCACCGTCAGCCACGACATCCGCACGCCGCTCAACGCCATCGTCGGCTTTTCGGAGATGCTCAAGGCGGGTTTCGAGACCGAGGCCGAGCGCGAACAGGCGCTTGACTCGATTATCGTGAGCGGCAGGACGCTCCTGGGGCTCATCAACGACGTTCTCGACCTCTCGAAACTCGAATCCGGAAAGATGCAGATCGCCCTGGAGCCCACGGACTGCCCGCGTCTGCTGCACGGCGTCATGGACGCCTTCCGCGTTTCGGGCAAGAAGCCGGGGCTGGAACTGCGCTGCGAAATCGGGGATATGCCCGCGCTGATGCTCGACCCGCAGCGCCTGCGGCAGATCGTGTTCAACCTCGTTGGCAACGCCGTCAAGTTCACGGAGAAGGGCCATGTGACGTTGCGCGCCGGCTACGCGCGCATGAAGGACGCCGAGAAGGGCGTGTTCCGCCTGTCGGTCGAGGACACGGGCTGCGGCATCGCCGAAGAGGACCAGAAGCGCATCTGCTCGGCATACGTGCAGGTGGGCGCAAAACTCGCGCGCAACGGCGGCACGGGGCTTGGTCTTGCCATCTGCAACCAGCTCGTGAAGGCCATGGGCGGCGAGCTGAAGGTGAAGTCCGAGCTCGGGAAGGGCTCCACCTTCGAGATCGTGCTCCCCGATGTCCGGGCGACCGTCCTGGCGGAGTCTTCCGCGCCCGCCGCCTCGGGCAAGGTTCCTGCCGCGCCGTCGCGTCCAGTCCAGCGCATCCTCCTCGTTGACGACTCGAAGATGAACCTCATGGTCCTCAAGGCGCTTCTGAAGAAGGCTGGCAACTACGAGACCACGCTGGCGTCGGACGGACAGGAGGCCCTGAAGGCCCTGGAGGAGGCGGGCGCCAAGCCGTATGACCTTGTCCTCACGGACATGTGGATGCCGAACCTGGACGGCGAGGGACTTGTGAAGGACATCCGCGCGAACTCGGCGCTCTCGTCGTTGCGCGTTCTTGTGGTGACGGCCGACGTGGAGATCCGCAACAAGGCCGCCGAGATGGGCTTTGACGGCATCCTCCTGAAGCCCATCACGACTGCTGCGCTTGAGCAGACCTTGTCGGGTAAGGGAGGGGATGCATCATGAACGACGGCACAATCAAGTCTTCCATGCGGCATCTTTCGATGCTGGGCGCGTGGGCGCTCGCCTTCGGCTGCGCCGTGGGTTCCGACGCTTTCGTCATGCCCTGGAGCGATTTTCTGCCCAAGGCCGGGCCGCTCGGCACGGTGATCGGCATCCTCATCGGCGGGCTTGTGATGACCGTCGTCGCGTGGAATTTCCATTACATGATCAACCGCCAGCCGGGACCGGGCGGATCGTACGCCTACGCGGCGGAGGCGTTTGGAAACGACCACGGATACATTTGCGGTGTCTTTCTCGGCTTTGCCTACTTGGCGATCATCTGCCTTGACGTGACGGCGCTGGTGGTCGTGGCGCACTACACGCTGGGCGACGTCTTCAGCTTCGGGTTCCTCTACACGATCCAGAAAAGCGACATCTACCTGGGCGACATCCTGTTCTCCGTCTCCACCATTGCCGTCGCCACCGCCATCTGCTGCCGCCGCCGCCTTTCGGGCGTCGTGCAGACGGTGATGGCGGTCGTACTTGCCGTCGGCATTCTCGTCTGCTTCGCGGCGGCGGCGTTGAACCACAGCGGCGGACTTGCAACGACGTACCCGGTTTTCGCACCCAATCGCGGACATGGCCTTTTCCAGATCCTGAACATCCTCGCCATCGCGCCGTGGCTCTTCGTGGGTTTCGAGTCCATCTCGAATTCGTCCTCGGAATTCCGGTTCCCCGTCGGCAAGTCCTTCCGGGTCATGCTCGCGGCGCTCGTCACGTCGGTCATCGCCTACGCGCTTCTGACCGCCATCCCGGTTCTCTCGTTCGGCGACGCATCTCCTGCCGGCTGGACGGGCGCCGTGGCCGACTTGGCCAACTCCGGAAGCGAACCAGACTACCACGCGTTTGACGTGGCCCGCCGTTTTCTCGGAAAGGCGGGCGGGGTCGTCATCGGCCTGACGCTGGTCGGCGCCATCTTCACGAACCTCGTCGGCAACACCGTCGCGGTGAGCCGCCTGGTGGCGGCGATGGCGGACGACAGCGCGCTGCCGTCGTTCATTGGGCGGAGGAACGCAGACGGCGCCCCGCGCAACGCCGTTCTCGCCGTTGCGGCGCTGGTCGCCCTCGTGGTGCCGCTGGGGCGGGCGGTCATCGGCGTCGTCGTGGACATCTCGATTCTCGGCGCGGCGGTGGCCTACGCCTACACCTCGGCCGCGGCGTTCAAGACCGCGCGCAAGGAGGGCAACAAGCGCACGCAGGCGACGGGCCTCCTCGGACTTGCGATTTCAATCGTGGTCATCTTCCTCTTCATCATGCCGTTCATGACGTTTGATGCCACCATGATTGCCACGGAGTCCTACCTCGTTCTGATCGTCTGGTGTCTTGTAGCCCTCGCCACCTTCATCTCCGTCTTCAATCGTGACAGCATGCACCGCTTCGGCAGGTCGCCCGTCGCATGGATTTCCCTGTTCGTCATCATCATGATCCTTTCGGTGATGTGGATACGCCAGACAACCCGCGAGACGACGGATAGGGCGTATGAAAACATCGTCAGCCGACATGCCGAGACCTGCATAGACGCTGCGCCTAACAGGGCGGGGCACGGGGAGAGCGATGGCGACTGGCGTGTCACCATGCGGGAGAACCTGTCCAATGTGGAGCGTTCGATTTTTCGCAGCAATCTCGTCCAGACCGGATTCAACCTCCTTGCCCTAGCCCTTATGTTCGGCCTCTACGCGATCCTTCGCCGCCGCGAGCGCGAGATGGAGCGGGAGAAGGCCAAGGCCAAGAGCTACTTCTTCTCCACCGTCAGCCATGACATCCGCACGCCGCTCAATGCCATAGTGGGCTTCTCGGAGATGCTTGAATCCGGTTTCAAGACCGAGGCCGAACGTAAGGAGGCGATAGCCGCCATCCAGATGAGCAGCAAGACGCTGCTAGGGCTCGTGAACGACGTGCTGGACCTCTCCAAGCTGGAATCCGGCAAGATGGAGATTCTCCCTGAACCTACGGACTGTTCCCGTCTCATGCATGCGGTGATGGATGCGTTCCGCGTCTCCAGCGGCAGGCATGACATCGAGCTGAGGTGTAGCGTGGGGGCGATGCCGCTTCTGATGCTCGACCCGCAGCGGCTAAGGCAGATTGTGTTCAACCTCGTCGGCAACGCCATTAAGTTCACCGAGAAAGGGTATGTTGAGCTCCGTGCCGCATTCAATCGCGACAAGAACGCGGATGAGGGCGAGTTCCGTATCGAAGTCGAAGACACGGGTTGTGGTATCAACGAGGAAGACCTGAAGTACATCGGTTCGGCTTATGTTCAGGTGGGGACCAACATGTCCCGCAACGGCGGCACGGGGCTTGGTCTCGCCATCTGCAAGCAGCTCATGGCGGCCATGGGAGGCAGGCTGGACATCGCCTCCGAACTTGGGCGCGGGTCTAAATTCTCCATTGTCGTTCCCAGAGTGATGGTGGCCCCGCCGCTTCCAGCCGACGCAGCGGCGCATGTGCCCGGCGGACGCGCCGCTTCGGGGATCGAGGGCGGTGGGCTGCCGAAACGCATTCTTCTAGTTGACGATTCGAAGATGAACCTTATGGTTCTAAAGGCACTTCTGAAGAAACGGGGAAATTTCGAGGTCGAGATGGCGATGGACGGCAAGGAGGCTCTTGAAGTGCTTGCAAAACATGAAAGTAGTCATTTCGATCTTGTCCTCACCGACATGTGGATGCCGAACCTTGATGGCGAAGGGCTCGTGAGGGCCATAAGAAGTACCCCGTCTTTGGCCTCGTTGCGGGTTCTTGTGGTCACGGCAGACGTGGAGATTCGGGAGAAGTCTTTCGAAATGGGCTTCAACGGCATTCTCCTCAAGCCCATTACCACCGCGACTCTGGACAAAGCTCTTTCAGTGGGTGCATAGATGAAGATAGCACATGTGGTAAGACGTTTCTCCTTTGACGACTGGGGCGGCACCGAGCAGGTGGTGTGGAACCTCGCCAGGGCACAGGCCATGGACGGGCACGATGTGCGGCTGTTCGCGACGAATGCGCTCTGCAGCACCGGGCGCGAGACGGTGGAAGGAATCGAGATCCTCCGCTTCAGGCCGATATATCCCTGGTGGCCTATGCCGAAAGCCCTTGTGGAGGCTCTGGACCGCAAGGGCGGCAATCCGTTCGTTCCGGGTCTTGGTAGGGCGCTTCGGAGCTGGAGCCCCGACGTGATACACTGCCATGCTATGGCGCGAATCGCCGAGCTGTGCCTGAGAACCGGGGAACGGGGAACGGTGGACGGGCAACAGGTGAAGTGCGTGATCTCGTTGCATGGCGGAGGGGCCAACGTACCGGGCGAGGAGGCGAAAAGCCTGAAGGCGCCGACTCGCGGAAGGTTGCCATGGGGCAAGATGATCGACTATGCGCTCGGCTGGACGAGGCACGTGCCGGAGGATTTTGGCGGCATCGTCTGCGTGGGCGAGGACGAGTACGAGAAGTACAAGTCTAGGCATCCGCACGTCATGTATTTGCCGAATGGGGTTGATACGCGGCTATTTGAGGGGGACGGGTGTCATTTGGAGAGCGACAGCCGACAATCTGCGGCCGATGGCCGTGCGAGAGCCGACGGCCGACAGGTGAAGCCCATGTCCATTATATGCGTGGCGCGCATCGACAGGCAGAAGAACCAGATGATGCTCGTGGAACTGCTGGCCCGCCACCCAGAGGCGTCGCTTCGTCTCGTGGGACCGGTGACGCAGCCGGACTACAAGGCAGAGCTCGAGTCGCGTGCGGCGGAGCTTGGAGTCGCCGAGCGCCTTTCGTTTTCGGGGGCGCTGAAGCCCGATAGCCCGGAGCTCGTAGCGGAATACCGCAGAGCCGACATCTTCATCCTGCCCAGCAGGCACGAACCTTTCGGCATAACGGCGCTGGAGGCGTGGGCTGCGGGGCTGCCAGTGATCGCGAGTGACGTTGGCGGGCTGGGCAGGTTGTGCGCCGCACATCCCGGCGCGGCTGTCACCTTCGCGCCGGACAACATTGAAGCGCTTGATGCGGCGTATCTGCGCCTCGTGCGCTCGCCGGAGCTTCGCCAAGGCCTCGCCGTCGCCGGGCGCGAGGCCGCCAAAGATTACGACTGGCGCCGCCTTTCCCAAAAACTCATTGGCTTCTATCAAGGCATTTGATATAATACTTCTGCTTTTGCGATGCAAGATGATTTGACAGAAAACGAACGCGAGCAGTTGCGCAAGCTCGTCGTTCTCCAGAAAGTGGCAGGCATAATATTTCTGAAATGGGCATGGCTGCTGCTTGTAGTGTTCGTTGCCCTTGCGGCAGGTTTTTCCCTGTTCGTCGTGACGCACTATTCAAAAAGCATACGGCGCTTTGACGCGAAGACGCAGCTGCTGTACAATCCCCGTCAGATAGCCAAGATCCAGAATGTGAGCGACAAGCAGTTGATGTCCATACTGAACCGTGCCTCGATAAAGCGGAAGCTCGGCAACAGGATGGCGATGCCGCTGAACGAAAGGGAGTGCCTTGGCCAAGACCTCGAAATACAGCAGGAACGCCGCCAGCAGAATCTTTTCTTGCTGACGGCCCATGCGCCCACGAAGGCGGGCGCCGTGGAGAAAGTCAATCTGTACGCCGAGATGCTGATAGACGAGTATGCGACCTACCGTAATCGCGATCTTGAGACTTGGCGTGAATCGCTTGAAGTGCGCAAGAAAGGCCTTCTGGGGAATGTCGCCGAGCTCGAGGGTGAGGAGAGCGTCCTCAAGGGCAAGGCCGGGGTGGCGGCTCCGACCGAGATGCTGACGATGACCA
>CAMIVJ010000080.1 GCA_946401765.1 uncultured bacterium
CACTACACGCTCCACGGCACGAACTTGGTCGGCGGCGTCCAGGTCCTCGTCGCCGCGGACGCGACGGTCGAGCTCTCCGGCGTCTCGGTCCGCTCCGAACGTCCGTTCGCGCTCGGCGACGGCGTTGCGGCGACCGTCCTGCTCTCCGGCCCCGGCAACGCGCTCGTTTCGACGTATTCCTCCAATGCCGGACTCTTCGTTCCGCACGGCGCCTCCCTGACGATCACGAACGCCACGGCCGACGCGCGGCTCTACGCGTGCGGCGGCCGATACGGCGCGGGCATCGGCGCCAACAGCGGCCAGAGCGACCGGCCCGGCGACATCGTCATCGCCGGCGGCATCGTCGAGGCGCGCCCCAGCGAAACGAGCGAAGGATACGCCGCCGGCATCGGCGCCGGATACGCCGGATACAGCGGCCGCATCCGCATCACGGGCGGCAGGGTCTACGCCTACGGATCCCAGAACGGCAGCGGGGCTTCCGCGGGTATCGGCGGCAGCGCCGAGCCCTACGACGATTCCAATGGCCTGATCGAGATCTCCGGCGGAACCGTCTACGCCTGCGGCGGCTCCGCGAGCGCCGAGCGCATCGGCGCCGACATCGGCGACGGCACGAGCCAGCGCGACGCCCACGACAACAGGAACGCCGTCGTCATCACGGGCGGCAGCGTCGTGCTCGCGCACTTCGGCTCCGAAAAGGGCGGCTTCACGCAGAGCCGGACGGACGAGGAGAATCTGGCCCACGACGCCGCCGGCCGCGTCCTCCACGCCGTCGTCGTCCCCCTCGGCACGCCCGACGCCGCAGTCACGCTCGACGTGGCCGTCGCTTCCGGCTCTTCCTACGAGTCCTGCCCCTACGGCACGCGCGACCTCTACGCCGACGCGGCCGGCGACCTCTACCTATGGCTCCCGGACGGCGACTACGCCTTCACCGTCGACGGCGCGCGCTGGACCGCGACCGTCGCCGGCGCCGACACCGTGGCCGTCCCCGACTACGTCTCCCCGGAGAGCCTCCGCATCGAGTCCATCGCCGTCTTGGACGACGCGGTGACGTTTGTCGTCTCCGCCGATCCGGTGCAGTGGCTTGCCGCCCACGCGGCCGAGCTGCGCGTGCGCGCAAGCGAAACGCTTCCCATGGATGGCGGCGAACTCCTCGACCCTGCGGATGTGGAGACCACCGTGAATCCCGACGGCACCGTGTCCATTACCGTTTCTAGGCCTTCCAGCTCTGCGACGATGTACTACCGCATCGAGCAGTAGGCGCATCTGCTTCAACAGGATATCCCTTCGGAGATGAAAGAATGAAGATTGCCCAAATCAGGATGATGCTTCGCGCAGCGTGCGCGATTTCCGTGGCCGCCTTTGCCGCTGCGGCGCAGGCGAAGGAGGACTGGTCGCGCATATATCTCGCGAACGAGCCCGTCCTCGCGCCTGACGGAAAGACCTTCTACTTCACGTGGAACGACCTTGTGTGGCGCGCTCCCGTCGCGGGCGGCACTGCGCACATCGTCTCTCCCACGTCTGGACGCGCCTCCACGCCGTGCCTTTCGCCTGACGGCCGCCGCATCGCATTCCAGAACGACTGCGAAGGCTCTTCGTTCGTGTACGAATGCCCCACAGCCGGAGGCCCTGTTCGGCAGGTCACGTTCCACACCGAGCTCACGCGCCCCTGGTGCTACACGCCGGACGGCAAGTCTCTCGTGTGCACCGTGCGCCGCGACCACTCCGGCGACAAGGATTCACTGCGCATAGCGGTTCTGCCTGTTGGCCGCCGCGGGGCCGAGAAGGTTCTGTTCGACGAATACGGCAACACTCCCAGCCTCTCCCCTGACGGGCGCTCGCTGCTCTTCGTGCGCGGCACTGGTTCCAGAGCGCCTTTCCGCAAGCGCCGTCACTCCAAGACCGCCCAGAACGGCGAGATATGGCTGTTTGCCATGGCCTCCAAGAAGTTCCGCTGCCTGGTGGAGAAGCCTTTTGACGTGCGCGATCCGGTATGGCTTCCGGGCGGCAAGTCGTTCCTCTATCTTTCCACCGAGCAGGGCGGCATCAGAAACCTCGTGCGTCGCTCGTTTGCGGACGGCAAAGAGACGGTGCTAACCCGCTTCACCGACGAGCACGCCGAGAGGCCGTCTGTCTCGGCCGACGGCAAGACGGTAGTCTTCCGCCAAGGCTTCGACTTCTGGCGTCTCGACCTCGCGGCGTCGAACGCAGTGCCTGCCAAGATCGTGCTGCATCCCGAAAGCGGCTACGTGGCGCGTCCTGCAGTGCGCCGCCGCATCTACGACCGCATCACCAACATCGATGAGTCGGGCGATGCGACGTTCTGCTCCGAGGGGATGCAGTGCGCATTCACCGCAAGCGGCGTATTGTGGGTTATGGATACGGAAATCCGCCAGCCGCGCCGGGTGGACGGCGGAGCAAAGGCGTTCGTGCGCTCATGCGCATTCTCGCCCGACGGCGATAGACTATACTATGTTGCCGACCGGGGCGACGGCACCGACATACGCGTTGCGCAGCGCGCAGACAATTCGCGCGGCTGGTGGGAGAACGAGACGTTCAAGATCAAAGCGGTCGTCTCAGACGGCGCGATCCGCAAGCGGTTCTCGCTTTCGCCGGACGGCAAGCGCTTCGCATGGCAGGATCCGAACGGACGCCTCTCCTTCGCCGGCACGAATGGCGTGGTGAAGACGCGCGGGCCCGTCTGCGCAGACGCAGGCGCGTACGCGTGGAGTCCGGACGGCAAGTGGGTTGCCGCGGCATACGGCGACATCAACGGAAACGACGACATCTGGATCGTGTCCACCGAGGGCGCGAGAGAGCCGTACAACGTTTCGCGCAATTTCATGTGGGACGGCGCGCCGGCGTGGAGTCCAGACGGCAAGATACTCGCCTTCGCTGGCGAGTACGCGCCCGAAGGCGGCGAGAGATTGTTCTACGTATATCTCAGCAAGGCGGACGAGGAGCGCGAGACTTTCGACAAGCGCTACGAGGATGCCCGCAAAAAGGTTAGCGGCTCCGACTCGCCGAAGTTGCTTCAGAGACCCAAACTGTCCACCAACATGACCGTCAAAGTGAGCCAGGACGTGGCGCCCACGAACCAGACTGCGAAAGTGGCACAGGGCACTGCGGCCACAAATCAGACCGCGAAGGCGACCCAGCGCACCGCATCGACAAACCAGACAGTCAAGGCGCAGTCGCCGAAGCCGTCGCCAGTGAAGATCGACTTCGACGGTCTCTACGAACGAGTGCGGATGGTTTCGGGGGTGCAGGTGTCTTCTCCGTATTTCTCGCACGACTCGCGCACCATAGCGTTCTCCAGCGGCGGGAAGACGATGAAAGTGCATGTGCCTGACAGGCTGACGCCCCAGAAGGCGTTCGACAAGGTCGGCAGCTTCTGCGCATGGATCGCAAAGGGCGACCGCGCTCTGCGCATCGTCAACGGCCATCCTGCGCACGGAGATGCAGAGTTCTCCTTCCGTGCCTACGACGAGGTGAACGTGGCCGACTGGCAGGAGCTTGGCTTCAAGACGGCCTGGGCCCGCATCCGCGACAGGTTCTACGACGACGGTTTCCATGGTGCAGACTGGAACGCGATGAAGGGTCGCTACCTCGACGCCGCGCGCAACGCCACGAGCCATGCCACGTTCCGTGCGGTCGTGGAGATGATGCTTGGCGAACTTGACGCATCCCATCTTGCGCTGCGGCCCACGAGCGAAAGCATGCGCGAGTGGGGCTTCTCGCCGGTGCGGGCGACTGGATGGCAGCAGAGCACTGCGCATCTTGGCCTTCGGTTCGATCCGTCGTGGAAGGGGAAGGGATGGAAGGTGCGCGACGTGGTTAAGGGCGGTCCTGCGGATCTTTCGAGCTTCGACTTCAAGGCAGGCGACGTGGTGCTTGCCGTCGACGGCGTGAAGGTGAACCCGGGCGACGATCCCACCGTGGCGCTGAACGGCCCCGCCGGGCGCGAGGTGACGCTCACGATGGCGCCGCGTCCCTCCAAGAAGCCAGGCGCGAAGGAGGTCCAGGTGCGCATGAAGACGACGTCGTTCGAGGCCGTCCGGGCGAATGTGGGCGCAGAGAAGCTCAGGGCGACGCGCGAATATGTCCACTCGAAAAGCGGAGGAAAGCTCGGGTACCTCAACATTGAAAGCATGGACATGAAGAGCTTCTGGCTCTTCCAGAAGGAGGTGTTCAGCGAGGGATATGGCAGAGAGGGACTGATAATCGACGTGCGCGACAACGGAGGCGGAAGCACTGCCGACAAGGTGCTCTCCGTCCTCGTGGGCGCGAACCACGCGCTTGTGCATTCAAGAGGATTCGGCCATGCCGAGACGGGCTATCCACTCTACCGCTGGGAGCGTCCGCTCTGGTACCGTCCGATCGTCGTGATGTGCAACGAAGACTCCGCCTCCAATGCGGAGATACTCACGCACGCCGTGAAGGCCCTCAAGCGCGGGCGCGTGGTGGGAATGCCCACGGGCGGCAACGTCATCAGCACCTGGGGACGCTCTCTCCTTGACCTCGGGATGTTGCGCGACCCGCACCGCGGGTGGTACACGCCCGACGGCACCGACATGGAGTGGCACGGCGCAGTGCCTGACGTGATCGTGAAGAACAGCCCGACCGATCTTGTGCGCGGCGTCGACGCCCAGCTGAACGTCGCCATCAAGACGCTCTCCGAGGACGTGGCGAAGGCCAAGGGCAAGTCCTCTCCCGTGACCTGCCGCCCTGCGCGCTGATCTGCGCAGCATTTCCAGAGGTTAAATCGATGAACGATGAAAAGAGAGTTGTGTTTCTCGACTGGCTGAGGGTGGTCGCGTGCCTTATGGTGATGCTGATTCACTCCTGCGAGCCGTTCTATCTCGGCGGCGCAGAGCCGAACGTGACGAGCATCGCGAGCAGATGGGACATGTTCTGGATCACCGTTACGGAATGCCTCTGCCGCTGCTGCGTGCCGCTCTTCGCGATGACCTCGGCCTACCTGCTCTTTCCCGTGAAGAGGCCCACGGGCGAGTTCTTCATGCGGCGCATAGTGCGCGTTCTTGTGCCGTTCGCGATATGGGCCGTTCTGTACGTGGCCTGGTTCGGGAAGGGCGCTGCGGCGTGGGAGAAGCTTCTGTTCAACTTCCCGGACGAGGGCGGCCATCTCTGGTTCGTGCCGATGGTGTTCGGCCTGTACATTCTAATGCCGCTGCTCTCTCCGTGGGCTGAGAGGGTTGGAGCCCGCGAACTGAAGGGATGGCTCACGCTCTGGCTTGCCACGGCGTCTTTCCCGTTCATCCGCAGCTACTGGGGCATGCTCTTCGGCGAGCCGTCATTCGGCTCCGTGCCATATTTGTGGGGCGAGTGCCCATGGAACCATTTCGGCGCGTTCCACTACGTGAGCGGCTTCATCGGATACATGATGCTCGGGCTCTGGCTGCGCAGGTTCGCGCCGGACCTCGACTGGCGGCGCACTCTGCGCATCGCAGTGCCGTCGTGGATCGCCGGCGCGGCGCTTATGGGGTTGCCGTTCTTCTATTTCGTCTCAGATTTTCCGTTCGCCGCGCCCTACAAAACGGCCGTGGTGATGGAGACGAGCATAGAATACTGCACCACCGGCGTAGCGCTCACCACATTCGCGGTGTTCCTGTTGTTCCGCAAGATCGACTTCAGAGGATGGTTCTACGAGAAGGTGGTGCGTCCGATCTCTGAGGCTTCGTACGGAATGTATCTGATGCACATGTTCATACTGCCAGTGGCGTCCGGACATCTGAAGGGTGCGGTGTCAACGCCGGCTGCCATAGCCGCGACGGCCGCCGTCACCTTCGCAGGCTCGGCGATCGTCTCATTGGTGGTGCGGCGCATTCCCTTTGTCGGCAGATGGCTGTGCGGCTGAGGATGAGCGGCAATGACGCGCATATCGCTTGATGCCGAGCAGATGGCCGCAGTGGGCGGCAGCTGGCTGCAGGAGCGCTACCATTCGGGCGAAGGCGAGACGGTGGCCGACTTCCTTTCCTTTGAATCGGTGCATGAGATTAATCCCTTCGAGGTGGGCGGATCGCACTCGCGGGAGAGACGCGAGTACCGCAGGCGCAGAACGGTGGTGGACGGCATCCTGGAAATCGCTCCGCTGCGATCGCGTTCGTTGATGTCGC
Source organism: uncultured bacterium (assembly GCA_946401765.1). GTDB lineage: Bacteria > Verrucomicrobiota > Kiritimatiellia > RFP12 > UBA1067 > RUG572. The sequence goes on from CAMIVJ010000080.1 coordinate 6,135, forward strand.
TTTCAAACGGGGAACTGCGGCGCGTGATAGTGGCGCGCACTCTCCTGAAGGAAAGCGGAAGTGTGGTGCTTGACGGAGGGTGCGGGGGACTTGACGAGTCATGGCGCATGCGCATCGCCGAGGCTGCCGGAGCAATGCGTCCATTTGGCGTTGATCTTCGCATTGCTCGCGGCACGAGCGCATCGGGACGAACGAAGAAGAAGCCGCGCGGCTCTGACAAAGCGGCTTCACCCGCGATTCGCGGGGCGCGAGCGGTCGTCGAGATCCGCAACGTAAATTTGTCGTTTGGAGGACGCGCGCTTTTTCGCGATTTCTCATGGGTGGTGCATGAAGGCGAACGCTGGGTGCTGCGCGGGCCGAACGGCAGCGGAAAGACCACGCTTCTCGCCCTCGTTACGGGAGACTGCCCGTTTTCATACGCATGCGACGTGACGGTGTTCGGCGTGAGAAGGGGAGCTCCAGGCGTGACGCTTGCGAGGTCGCGGGCGAAGATAGGAAGCGTCTCGTCGGCTCAGCATGCATACGAGGGAACGGATCTGAAGGCGCAGATGGCGGCTGCGCTGCGGCCGTCCACGCGACTTCTGCTTCTGGACGAGCCCTGTTGTGGAATGTCAAGCCACGAGGCCTCTCGATTTGCCCGCAAGGTCGCAAGCTGGCTGAACGCCCACCCCCGCGTCGCAGCCGTATGGGTTGAGCATCAGCCATCGCGCATACCGCAGTCCTTCACGCTCGTGAAGGAACTGCGATAGCGCTTTCGCTAGCGGAAGAAGAGCGAGAAGCCGCCGGGATGTGCGTTGATCAGACGCAGCTTGCCGTTCTGCACCTTGAGCGTGAAGTCCTCGGAGTAGTCGTTGCCTTCATCGTCCTTCACGACGAGTCGCATCGCGGCCGCGCTCTCGGAGGTTATGCCGAGGGTGTTCTCCGTGACGTCGTATCCGGAGCGCGTGGGCTTGCGGTTGAACACGGCCTTCACGCCCTTGAGGCCCGCGAGGGCGTCGCTAAGCGGATTCTCGAACGTCACTGCGTCCAGAGCGGCGTGCGATGCGTTGCCGTGCATCTCCCAGGAGTTCTCCTCGCCTGTGAAGCGGAACGGACCGGAGAGCGTGCCGGAGCCCTTGAGCGTGCCGTACACCGGGCACCAGCCGCCTTCGCGCGGCGCGTTCACGAGCAAGGATCCTGCCGCGAGCTCGATCTCTCCGCCGAGGCCGGGCTGCTCGAACTTCTGCGCGTCGCCGGGATTGTAGGCGAGCGGCAGATAGCGCTCGTCGAACGCATGGTATGCGCCGCCGTTCACGCTGAACTCGAGCGCGCAGATGTTGCCGTCCGCGTCCGTAAGGCCGCCGCCAGTGCCGCCGCTCGTGCCGGACGAGTTGTCGCCCAGGCGGAGGTCGTACTTGTGCCAGCCTTCGCCGAGCACGATGCTTCCGCTTGCGGTCGCGCAGTTGGACTTGACCGTGAAGAGCCGGCGGCCGTCCACGTCAAGCGCGATCTGGTCGTCGAAGCTGCCCTGGAACGTCCACTGGCCCGCATCGGCAGCGGAGACGTAGAAGTGGCCGTCGAAGCGCGTGCACGCGCCGCCCAGTGGCGCACTTGCGCCATTGGAGAATTTCGCGTGCATGATCTGAATCGAGTTTGTCACGATGTCGATTGCGGCGTAGAGGCTCTCGTCGATCGTGTCGTAGATGTCGAGAGTGCTTCCGGGATGTGCGTACTTGCGCCACCTCACGCTCGTGCGCGCGCCGAGGTGCTGACGCATGCGCATCGGCACGGTGGTGGTGTCGAACACCTGGTATGTACCGTTCGCCCCTACTCTGAACTTTATGCAGTCCGCGCCGCTGTATGCGCCCATCTGGGGATTGGCCGCGCCCGTGTAGAGCGAGATCATGAACTTGTGCCAGCCCTCGGAGAGATCCTTGCTCACGGTGCCTTCCGCGTCGGGACCGGTGGTGGAAAGCTCCGTGTCGTCGATGAACACGCCGTGATGCGTCTTCGCTCTGTAGTTGAAATACCATGTGCCGGCCTGTTCCGCGCTCACGTAGAATTCGCCCATGTAGTTGAAGCCCGAGCCGTTGCCATACTTCACATCGGTAATCTGCGAAGCCGCGCGGTTGAGGTATGTGAGCGACGTTGCCACGAAGGGCGTGATGGGCTCGTTTGCGATGAACCTCGGGCGCATGTCGTTCCAGGCGTTGCCGCTCCATGTCCAGGCGAGGAATTCGACCATGTTCGTGCCGGCGATGTCGAGCGTGGCGGTGGTGTTCTCGGCGAGCGAGAGACCGCCCGCAAAGCCTGCCGCGTTTCTGAGATCGACGGGGGCCGTGGTGTCAACCGTCCACTTGCCGAGCGGGATGCCCTGTATTCCGGGACGGTCCGGCGCGAACGTTCCACCGCCGGTGAGCGTGACGTCGCTCGCGCCCGCGAGGCCCGTGCCCCACTTGACGGTCTTGCCGTTCAGGTCGAACGTGACGTGGCCGCCCTTGACCGGGCCGCCGAAGAAGGCCCTCATGCCGGCCTTGCCGATGGAGAAGTTGTCGGTCGCGCGCAGGGTGCCGCTCTCCATGTTGAATGCGGTACGCGTCGGAGCGGTCCACGCCTCCTTGATGCCGTCCGAGCCGATTTCGAGAATGCCGTCTCTGAACGTAAACGAACCCGCGTAGTAGTCGGAACCGATCCAGTGGGAGTAGAGACCCTTCACGGCGATGTGCGTGTTCGCGCCGGTGATTGTCCATTCGCCGCGTCCATTGCCGTTTCCGGCCTCTAGGTTGTTCGCGGTGAACACAATGTCGTTGGCGTATCCGGCAATGATCGGACCGGCGTTCTTCGTCTTGACGTTAGGCCCCTGCATGAAGAACTTGCTGATCGTTCCGTAGCAGGTAATCCCGTCGATGGCGGCTGAAGTGGAAGGATGGAAGTACACCGTGCCCGTATGCCCGCTCGCCGCATTGACGGTGAGCTTGTTCTTGCCGAACTTCGGCATCCCGTATCCGTCGCTGTTCGAGCCGATCACAAGTTCGCCGCCGCCGGTAAGCGACACGGCAAGCGCGGCGTCGCCCCAGTCGGAGTTGCCGCTGAGCCACGTCTGCCCGCCGCTAGCCTCGATGCGCGAATCGCCAGTCACGGTGCGTGGATAGATGAAGAAGTTGCGCCCGGTCTTGATCACGGGATTGTCTTCGTTCACCAGGTCGCCGTAGATGTAGTGGTTGCCGTTCGCCACCGTGATCTCGCTTCTGTTCGTGACTGTATCCATGTAGTGCGTTGTGGCGCCGCCGCCCATCGTGAGCTTGGCGCCCTCGGAGACAGTGAGAGGCGTTCTGATGTAGCCGGTGCCGCTGTCGTTGCCGATGTATGCTCTGTCGCCCACGGCCACCATGCCGCCGACGTTCCACGCGCCGGTTGCGGCCCACATCGAGAATGCGCCGTGAAGTTCGATGCCGTTGGGTATGTTCAGCGTGAAGCCGCCGCCCTCAGGGCAGTAGCATCCCTCTTCGGCAATCACCATCTTGCCAACGGAGATCGGGCCATGCACGTTGAGTCCGCGCGTGCGGTTGGCCGCGCTGTTCTTGATGGTCAGCGTGGCGTCGGCCGGCCCCGTGATCGAGTT
>CAMIVJ010000081.1 GCA_946401765.1 uncultured bacterium
CCGCCACGCCCGCGTCGCGCTGCGGCGTGCGCACTACAGTTCCTTCCCGCACACACTCCCCATCAACAAACACACGGTATTTACCTTGGGCCGCCGCGTCCATCGGCGCCTCGAACGAATACGCCCCTGCCTCAACGCGCTGCTCCAATGCAACCTTGCCGTCAATCTCCACGCGCACGACAGGCGCGCCATCCAGATGCTCCACGTCAACGAGAAGCGGCAGCTTCCCCGTACCTGGAATCAGATAGTCACCCGCCTTCACGCTTCGCACGTACGCGCCCTTGTGCGCAAGGCGCACCACGGCATCGCTCGGGCCTTCGAGGCGCACGGCGTCGAAGATCGCCCAGCTGCCTTCGATGGACGTGATCTTGATCTCATTTCCGCCCTCAACGATTTCGCTGTCCGCAAGGTCAAACTTCGCCGTGAACGGTTTTGCCGTCGAGAAGTCGCCCTTGATGATGGAGGCGTCTCCACCGCCGGCGGGCAGCACCATCTTCCGCGACTTGCCATTCACCGACACCTTCAGGAGAGGCCGTTCGTTCGCCTTTTTCTGGACGTCAGCGAAGTCGATGTAGAGCGTCCATGCGCCGCCCGTGCCCTTCTTCGTGATGTCGAAGAGGACGTTCACCTGCTGCGTGCGGCGTCCGGCGATGCGGCTAGACCCCGCCCACTTGTCGTTGATTCCGGGAAGAACATACGGGAAGTCCTTCTTTGCGTTCGATCTTCCTACGAGGAAGTAGTTGTTTTCCCATCCGAAGTCGTGCTGCAGGAAATCATTGTATCCACTCGGCGCAAGCGCGAACTCGTTGCCCGCACCGTCCTTCTGGCCAATCTGCCACACAACGTGCGCATTTGCCGAAACAGCGAATGCCACAGCTGCAGCCATCAACAATCTATGGTTCATATAGCATATCCTTTCCTTGACAAAACTTAAAACGATACTTGTTTTCCACGTCAAGATTATACCAAACCTGCCGCCGAACCTCCACTTGCACAATCCTAAAATTCAATTGCACGGAAGAGGAGAGCAGTGGACATAGCGGCCCGCACGCCTGCAGATCATCGTGCGCTGTGCGGCGATCTCCGCGTCAAATAGCGTGACGTCCGCCTTCGGATCGTAATAGGCCGCAATTCTCACCGTATACGGCTGCGTGAGGCCGCGAATGCGCTCGATCGCGTATTCGTGCGCGCCATGGGGCGGACCATTCCTGTTAGCCAGCGCCTTGTTGCCGCCCGCGCGGTTGCGCTCGGCATTCGTCACGCACCTTGGCACCGAACCATCGGCCCGCACGTCCGCGAACTGTGCGCGGGCGAGCGTTGCGTCCACGCTGAATTCAAGCGTGCCGCCGGAACCTGCAAAACGCGTCGAGAAACGCCTTCCGGCCTCGCAGGCGAATGTAAACACCTCTCCAGGCGGAGACGCCTCTTTGAGCCACTTCGAACCAAGCTTGCCGTCGGGATACTGCACGAGTTCATGCAGTGCGAGCCACCCGCCCCATCCGCGCGGATGTGAAATCCAGCCCACGATGATGCGCCTGCCGCCTGCCCACGACGCGACCATCGGCACCGAGAGCCCGTCATAGACGTCGTCGCCCGTCTGCGACCAGTCCGTCCAGTTGCCAGGCGCGCCGTCGGGATTGTACGCCATGTGCGTGAACCCCTGGAGGAGATAGTGGTGACTGTTCCAGACGAAAACACACGGACAATCTCCAGAGATCGGAATCTTGTCGTCCTCAAGCTTCCAACCCCACGGCGCTCCGTCCGACACGTAGATGCCGTGAATGCCGCCGTAGCTGTTGACGAACCCAAGCCGCCCGTCAGCGCGGTTGTAGATCGTCGGGTTCTGGGCGGAGTGGATGAGCCTGTTCACGCGCGTGAAATGGACGCCATCCTCCGATACGGCATATGCTGCGCCTAGCGGATAGCCCTCGATGGCGTCGAAATCGAAGACGCCCGTATCTCCGTGCTCTGCAAAGTACTTCTTGAGGAACGGCTCGGTCGTCTCCGCACTCGGCATGAAGCGCGTCGTATGAAGGCCGTAGGCAAGGCAGAGCTTACCGTCCCAGACAAATGGCGTGCCCGTGCCGAGCGTCTGCCACCATGCGTCAAGGCCAACGGCCGTGGGGTGTTCGACCCAATGGACGAGATCGCCCGAGGAAAGATGCGCGAAGTAGTGCCCACCCGCGCCGCCCTTGCTCGCGTGGTGGCGGCGGTCGATGAGGTAGAAGACATGGAAGCGGTTCTTGAACACTCCCACCACGACATCCCCCACCCATGTGTTGTGCCCGGGCGGCGTCCAGAACTGGATGGGACGCTCTATGGGCCGCGCATCAGGCTCCGCCAGGCGCGGAACGGCCGGCGAGACGACGGCGAAGTCCTTCACGCGGTCCGAACACACTGCGGCAGACGCCTCCTTCGGCCAGGCAATCTCCTTCGCGCGCAAGCCGTCCTCGTCATAGCCTTCGTCAACCGTCATGAACCACTGCGCGTCAGCCCCGCGGCGGATCGTCACCTTGTGCGTGCCGTCCGGACGCTTCAGCGCGCCGAGCGGAACGCCGATCGTGCTCGCGCCTGGAATCGTCGCCTCGACGACGGGGCAGCGGCCGTCGGCCGTCTTGAAGTTGAGGTAGTTTCCAAAACGGTTGTCCAGCTCGTCGAGCGAATGGTCGGTTCCGGCGAAACGGAACGCCACGCGCACCACGCCCGGAATGTCGACTAGCGTACAGCCTGACGAGAGCCCGTCCGCAGAAAAGGTGAACGTGGCTGTCCACCCCCGCTTTGCAACATCCTGCACAACCGGCAACGATACGGAATGATCTACGCCCCCACGCACAGCCAAGACGGCCAACATGCATCCAACTACAAGCAATTTCTTCATGTCTGCAATCCCTCTGGTTTCGTTCTGCATAGAACATCCTATCGCCACACGCTCTTCAGTTCGTATGCGCGGCTTGAGTCTTCAAGGACGTGCTTCGCGCCGTCGACAATGCGCAGGCTGCGGTCGGCAGGCGTCGCCCGCGCGTTCTGCACCGGCAGGCAGACGAGGCCGTTCTCCGAATAGATTTCAAGGCCAGTCCGGTCGATGAAGAGACGCGCCTTGAAGCGCCCCTCCACAAGCGGCCATGCCGTGCGCACACCATCGACTTCAAGCGTCTCATGCCCAGCATCGTATGCTACGGGGATGCCGCGCAGAGAGAGGCGCACGCCCGCCGTGGGGCGAACGCGCATGTCGACGAAAGCCTCAACAAGCTCGCCGTCGAATTCTGAGAATTGAACGGCCCGTCCCTTCCGAAGCGACTTGACTTCCTTTACCGGAAACGCCGCAAGGCGCAGGCCATTCGGCGTGCGCACCAGCTTGAGCTCAAGAGGCAGACCCATTGACTGGTTGAACGGCATGCCTGGCATGTGCGTGCGGAACCACGCGAGGAAGATGCGGCGGCCGTCCGGCACGTCGCCGAACGTCTGCGCCGCATAGTACCCGCAGCCGCGAATCATGCGGCAGAGGACTAGACGATCGCATTCCGTCTTGAAGTTCCTTCCGTCGAAAGTGCCGATCGAATACTCGCCGTTTGCGCCAAACACCACCCAGCGCGAAACATTCTCGCCCTCCACGGGAAGTTCGAAGAGCTCTGGACACTCGAAGAGGAACGCGCCCTCGTCGCGGCGATCGCCGGGAATCGTGCCGACGCGCTTCCAGCTCTTCAAGTCAGGCGAATTGAAAACGACGACGTTGTGGCGGCCGTTCTCCTCGACATACAGCACAAGCACCCAGTGCCGTCCGGGCTTGTACCAGAAGACGCGCGGATCGCGATTGCCGTTCGTGATGTTCGGCACCACTGGATTGCCGCTCCACTTCGTGTAGTTCACGCCGTCGAGGCTGTAGGCAATGCCCTGCGTGGAGCCGCCCGCCGTGCCCGTGAACGTGAGGACGTGCGCGTTTCTGCCGAAGCCAGCGGTGTTGTCCTTGTCCACCACGGCGGAGCCGCTGAACATCGCGCCTAGTCCGTCGGGATAGAGCGCCTCGCCGACTTCGCGCCAGTGGAAGAGGTCCTTGCTCACAGCATGGCCCCAGTGCATGTTGCCCCAGTTAACGCCGTAGGGGTTGTGCTGGAAGAAGAGATGCCACTGATCGTTGTAGTAGGAAAGTCCGTTCGGATCGTTCGTCCAGCCGCGCGCGGGCGAAAAGTGGAACTGCGGCCGATATGCACCGTCATAGCCGTCCGGCGCCGAAAGCTCGTCGACCACCTTCACGAGCGAGAGGCTCTTCGTGCCGGCGCGTAGGCCGTCAACTGACACCTTGATCTTGCAGCCCTTGAGAGACGACACGTCGAGCGCCGCGTACCAGTCGGGATCGCCCTGCGCGAACTCGATGTTGAATTCGCGGAAGACTTTGCCGCGTGCAAGGACGTGTGCCTTGCACATGCGAGCGCCGTTCTTCACCGGGAGGAGAAGCCACTTCGCCGTCACGTCCAGCTCACGCTCGCGCGCCGCGTCGAACTCAGCGCGCGAAACGAACGCGTCGCCGGCAAGCATATAGCCGTCTTTGGCTTGATCGGCCACTACGCCGTTCCGCGCAACGCCGTCATTGAAAAGCCGTGCTATCTCCGCCGAGTCTAGCGGACGGGCGACGACCAGAACTTCGTCGATCCAGCCTTTGTACGGCACATCGTTGATGGTGCGGCCGATCAGAAGCGGCCCCGGCTTTATGTCCGGCACCTGACGGTCCTCTCCGGCGAGCTTCCCGTCGAAATACACCTTGCGCGTTTCGCCGTCCCACGTGCCGACCACCTGATGCCACGCCCCATCGCCTAAACCCGGCGTCTTGACCGTGAGGTCGCGCCAGTTCCAGTAGTTGTGCACGGCGTCAGGGCCCGCATGGCGGAAGGAATTGCCGGCACCGTTCGTATTGCGCTCTCCGTAGCCCAGCCATCCGCCCTGCGGCTTAAGGCCCTTGTCCGCACGGATCCATGCAGACACCGTATAGGGCGCCTTCCCAAGCGGCATCGCAGCCGGCAGGTTCCGCAGCTCAAGCGTGTCGGATCCGCCGAAGTAGAGGCAACCGCCAATGCGGCCCGCGCTAGAGTAGGCGACGCTGCCGTCGCCCTGCTCAAGACGGGCCTTCGCCTGGCCAAAACTCTCAAGCGCCGTGGCGGCCGTGTCAAAGGGGTAGTAGAGCACGGTTCCGTCCGGAACCTTGTATTCCGCCGCCGATGCAAGCGACGTCAGAGCGCACATCAATGCGAAGGCTTTCGTTGCATGTCTCATTCCTGATTTCCTTTATTCCGTCGCCGCCGATGCAAGCGACGTCAGAGCGCACATCAATGCGAAGGCTTTCGTTGCATGTCTCATTCCTGATTTCCTTTATTCCGAATCTGCTTTGAATCCATCCGCTTCACGTGGAGCGCCGCGCCGTATGCGGCCATCTCAGGGACGTCAAGAAACGTGCAGGGGCGTCCGAAGCGGCGCTCCACGCCCAGGCGCAGCGCCGGATTGAGGCGAAGCGCGTTGCCGATGCCAACGAGGCCCGTGCAGCCTGAAAGATCGATGTCGCCGACGAGATCGTCGACGATCGAATCCACGCAAGCGGCGATCGCCGGCTCGTCCGCACGCCGGTTGAGTTCGTCCCAGGAAAGGCCCAGCCGCTCACGGAGCGCGGCTAGCGCCTGCCCCCCCGCGTGCGAGGCGCGGCAGCGCAGCACGCCGCCGGGGTATGGACGCCGTTCACCGCCTGCGCCCTCGCCGACTACGGAAAGCTGCCCGCTCGTGCCTATGTTCACCACGGCTGCCCCTGGCGCAAGGCACTGCACGGCGTAAACGCCTGCCTGGTTGTCGCCGAGCATGGAACCTGGCCTTAGCTCGGGAAGCCAGTCCGGCGGAAACGTCTCGCCCTCCACATGCCACGAGTGAAGGAACGTTTCGTCGATTGCGCAACGCCCGGCGAGCCGGGCGATCGCATAGCCGGGAGCGGAGAGGCATTTGAATATCTTTCGCCCTTCGCGCGCCCAGCCGGACATTACGCGCCCCGCGTAGCGGCGCGCGTCGCGCCAGGTGACGAACCGCGTCACGGCATTGAGCTCGGCGTCGACGCCTACGACGCCGTGCATCTGCCCCGTCCAGCCGATAGACACTCCAGGGGCGGCACCGACTTCTGCCAGCGCCGAGCGGACGGCCGAGAGCAGCTTCGCCGGATCTTGTTCGTCCACTCCCGCTCCCAGCCCCGCGACATCGGCCGCATGAGGGCATGTGGCCGAGACCACGAGACGTTCCGCCTCATCGATGGCCACCGCGCCGACGCTGGTCGTGCCTATGTCGATTCCGTAGAACATCATAGCCTGATGTCCTCTAGCCTCTTGCCCTTGGTCTCCGGCACCACGAACAGCGCCCAGAAGAGATGGAACACCATCATCACCAGGAAGAACGCGAAGATGGCCCAGGTTGGCACGAGCGCGGTGGACGGGTCGTCCGCGCGACCTGCGAAGAGCGGGAAGCAGTAGGAGACGAGCGCCGCAAAGAACCAGTGCGTGAAACCGCCCAGTGCCTGGCCCTGCGCACGGAACTTCTGCGGGAACACCTCGGCTATGAGCACCCAGATGACGGTTCCCTGCCCCACTGCGTGGGCCGCCATGAAGAGAAAGATCGACAGTACCGCCAATTTGCCCGCTCCCGTCGCGAAGCAGACGCTTGCGAGCGAGAGAGAGACCACGTAACCTACGCCGCCGAGCACGAGTAGCGTCTTGCGTCCGAGACGGTCGATCAGCCACACGCCCGTGAATGTCGAGGCGAAGTTGAGCGCGCCGAGGCCGAACGTCGCAAGGAAGGCGGAGTCGCGGCCGAATCCCGCCAGCTCGAAGATGCGCGGCGCAAAATAGTTGATCGCGTTGCAGCCCGAGAGCTGGTTGAAGAAGGCGACGAGGAACGCGAGCATGATGGGCCGCATGTTCTTGCGCGAGAAGAAGCGTTCGCTTGCTCCCGCCGCCTCGACGGTTTTCTGGGCGCCATCCTTCATCATCGCAAGCCAGCGCGGCGACTCGACGAGGAAGATGCAGAGCACTGTGAAGAGAAGCGCCGGAAACGCCTCGACGCCGAGCATCCAACGCCATGCGTTCGCACCAACGTCCTTGAGCGCGAGATTGGACGCAAGCGACACGAGCACGCCAAAGACGATGTTGAACTGGAAGAGCGCCGTCATCTTTCCGCGCGACTGTGCCGGCGCGATTTCCGCTATGTAAACAGGCGCGGCGATAGTTGAGACGCCTACGCCGAGACCGCCGATGAAACGCGCCGCGATCATCGACCAGGGATCGCCGGCCAAGGCGCTCCAGACGGCGGAGACGAAGAAGAGCAGCCCTACGGAGAAGAGCGTACGCTTGCGCCCAAGACGGTCGCTCACCGCGCCGCCGAAGATCGACCCCAGCACTGTGCCCCAGAGGGCGGACGACACAACCCACCCGTGCATAGACCCGCTGAGATTCCAAAGTTTCTGAATGTCCTGTTCCGCTCCGCAGATGACGATCGTGTCGAAGCCGAACAGAAAACCGCCCAGCGCCGCAGTGATCGCAAGGAACCAAAGTCTTGCCTTGTTCATCGCTCGTTTCCTTTCAACTTTCAGATTCCGCGGCTACTTCGCGCGAGGCTTGTCGTCGAAGTAGATCATGTCCACGTTGATGTGCCCGAAGTGCCCCTTGCGCCTGTCGACGACGACGATCTCGGCCTTGCGCCCCTTGAGGTCCTTGACGTTCCATGACGTCCAGTCGAGATGTTCGTGGTTTGTGCCCTGTGCCGTGCGCTCGACTTTGCCGTCGACCACCAGGTTGACGCAAGTCTCGCCCTTGTAGTTGCCGCCGCCGACGAGAAAGTTGATGAAGTCCTTCTCTATCGTGAAGGCGGGCGAAGTGAGAGTGCCTGTCGTGTCGTCGGGATTCTCAATCGGCAAGTCTCCCCTGAAGTATGTGTTCACTAGGCCGCGCGCGTTATAGCCATCAACAGGGTTCTGCTTTGGAAGCGTGCCTCGGGCCGGACCGTCGCCGAAGCAATCGCCCGTCGCGCGCCACGTGCCGTAGGTGCGGCCTTCGAAGTCGGCGAAGAGAACGGCGCCCTTCGGCAGCGGGAATTCCCTGAACAGGTGCGTATCCACGCGGGCGGGCCGCTTCGCCGCCTCCACGTCGAGGCCGTGGTTGCTCGTACCACCGGGCCTCAGGTAGTAGCACGCGAGCGGCGCGAAGTCGATCTTCACGTCTTTCCAGTGCCACATCTCCATCAGGAACCTGCAGGAGGTCGTGAACGGAATCGCGTCGAGCGCGCGGTTGCGGATGTTCACCACCGTGCGGCGGCAGGTGTCGGCGCGCAGCGCGCGCCCGGTGGTGATGCCGACGGGCTGGGAGAGAAATGGATGCGAGAAGATGTTGGCACTGCCCCAGGCGTAGCCGAAATGGTCCTCCGAGCCCGTGCCGACGTACGATGGCGTCTTCTCGCCGTCCACGAACACCTTCTCGTCGCCTTCGCCCCACCAGTCGGTGATCTCCTGCCAGAGGCTCATCGTCGTGCCCACGAAGAGGCCCCTGCCCTTCAGCTCGGCATAGTCGAAATCCCACGGCTCGTGCTTGTCCGCCGTGCGGGACCGGACATCGGCGTAGGCGTGCCAGCACGCGCCGAAATGCATCGAGCGCGCAGCGTCCCATGCGTACGGACCGACCTCCGCCACCGCATTTGCCAGGCGCACCTCGCGCGGACCGTAGTTGTATATCGTAATCGTGCACGTCTTCTCGAACGGCATCGACCATCGGCTCTCGAACTGGTCGGCGCCCGGGCAGGACGTGAACCAGCCGGTGAAGGCCTCGTAGACGGGCCCGCACCCGAAGAACTCGCCCGCCGGTACCCAGAGCGTACGCTCCCCGTCGAAGGAGAGCTCCAGCACGGTGGAGCGCAGATAGTTCGCGTCGTCGCCCGTCAGGGTGAATGCGAGGCGGCGGATGGCGCCGCCCGCCCTGCGCGTGACTACGCGACTGCACGCCCCTCCGGGAGTGATCGCCCCGTCGAGATCTACAACGGAGTCGATCGGCTTGCCGTCGCCGTTCGCGCGGCGCGCGAGCGCGCGGTTCGCGGCGTCGATCGCGGGGCGGGCGCGGTCCAGCACGGCGAGCGAAAGCGACTCCACCTCCGTACCGGGAGCATAGGCGCGGGTCTCGACGTTGTAGTAGAACGCGCCACCTGTGCCGGGCTTGCGCAAGTAGGCGACCTTGCAGCTCTTCGCATAGGGAATCGGCAGATAGAGATTGTGCCCTCGCTGGAAGAGCGGCGTCCTCTTCGACACGGAATCGGAGAGCGGAGCGCCGGAGAGCACGCCCCCGCTCACGAGCGCCACGCAGTTCGTCTCGAGGAGGCATCGTCCGTCGATGTATAGGCGCAGATCGCCTTCGTGCGAACCGCCCGAGCAGGTGATCCAGAAGCGCGTGATCGCGCCTGGCCCCTTCGCGTCGAGCATCACCTCCTCCGTACGGCCACCGACTTTTTCGGTGCGCAGGAACTTGTTGTTGTCGTCGTTCGCAAACCATCCCGATTTGTCGGCCGTCGTCGTTTGGCGGTCGTAGCTCGACCAGAGACGTGCCGTGAATGCGGGGTCGGGAAAGTAGGTGTTTGCGTCGGGATCGATCATCTCCGCCAGCAGCGACTCCAGCGTTATCGGCTGCGCAAAGGCGCCTGCCTCGCAAAGAAAGAAGACTAAGATTGCAAGCTT
>CAMIVJ010000082.1 GCA_946401765.1 uncultured bacterium
CCCCGCAAGTTTCCTGTCGGCAGAGATAGATACGGATGGTCGGTTGAATGCGCGGGCAGAAGTCGCAGATGCCTGGGAACGGTTCAGACTCATAAAGCGGGAGTCTGACGGGCTCTATGCACTGTGTTCATGTGCGAACAAATACGTCAGCGCGAATCCGGGGTCGGGTCAGGTGGCTGCGGTGGCAGAGGTCGCTGGTGACTGGGAGCTGTTTGCCATTATTCCGTGTGGCAGCGTCGCCGAGAAAAGCTTTGATGCACTCGACATTGGGACTGCTGCGGTAGCAACTATTGGCACTGCGGCTTGTGCGTCAGGTGTGACAGCAGCTATTACTGGTGCTACGATTTCGGCTGGCACCCTTGCAACAATTGGCACCGTTGGTACCGGCGTAGGTGCTACGATAGGTGGCATAGTAGGCTCTGGGATCGGAATAGCCTTGGGACCGTTTGGTGCAATAACGGGAACAATTCCCGAGGTAGTTGGAGTGACACGGGCGCAGGTTTTTTTGGTAAAATACTATCTGACAAGGAGAAGACAAATGTCAGAAATGTACGACAGGCTGATGGCGGACATGAAGGCCGCCATGAAGGAACATGACATGGTGGCGGTGAACGCAATCCGCGGGGTGATCGCCAAGGCGAAGGACCTCACGGTGAACGCCGGCAAGGAAATGACGGACGACGCGGTCATCGCCGTCGTCTCCAAGGGCGCGAAGCAGCGCGAGGAGTCGATAGCGCAGTTCGCCGCCGCTGGGCGCGCGGAGCTCGCCGAGGCGGAGAAGAAGGAGCTCGAGCTCCTTAAGAGATACCTCCCGGCCCAGCTCGGGGAGGACGAGGTCGCCGCGGTCGTCAAGGCGGTGATCGCCGAGACGGGCGCCTCGTCCAAGAAGGACATGGGCCGCGTCATGAAGGAAGTCATGGCGCGCGTCAAGGGCCAGGCGGACGGCAAGCTCGTCTCCAGGCTCGTCGGCGCGGCGCTCCCCTGACCCACAGTTTGCAAATTGTGGGTGACGCGCGGCCGATTCGCGCCGACGGGGGTTCTGGCAATACCGGACAGGAAAGGCGGTGTTCATGCTTAAAGGCTGTGTGTTTGTTGTCGCGTGCGCCACGTTTGCGGTGCAGGGCGCGTCTGGGTTTTCCGTCGACGGTGCGATCGGCGACGCCGAATGGGCGGCGGCGGAGTCGCGCTTCGGGCTCTGCCCCCGCAACTCGCAGGAACAGTTCCCGGTCGAGGCCGAGGCGCTGGCCGCCCGCGATTCCGGGCGACTCTACGTCGCCGTCAGGTCGGCAATCCCCGCATCAGGGCTGCTGCGCCGCGTCATGCCGAACCGGCAGGGCGCATACGCCTACATCGACGACACGGTGACGCTCGCCCTGCCCGGGCGGCGCGGCCTCGTAGTGAACGCCAACGGCGCCGTGACGGCGACGGGATGGGAGCCTAGGGACCTGAAGTGCGCCTCGACCGTCACCAACGGATTCTGGAACTTCGAGATGTCCCTGCCGCTTTCCGAAGTCGGCGAAGTCGACAAGTTCGACGTCGGCCGGCGGTGGGCGACGGCCGACAAGGCATACGGGCGCACGACGTCCGCGTTGTTTGACATGGCCTCGGTCTCGTCCGCCTCGCCCCGCGTGAGAATGCTCGGCATCGCCTCGGCCAACGCGGCCTATACCGTCCGCATGCGCGTCCACAACCCCTCCAGCAAGGCGGCAGAGGTGAAGGTCGAGGCGTCCGGCAGGCCGGAGAACTCCCAGCCCGCCGTCCTGCGCAAGTCAATCGCCCTGGCTCCGGGCGCAAGCGAGGAGGTTGAGCTGAAGGGGCCGATCTTGGACGACGAGAAGGTCGTGCTGTCAGTCGCGGCGACGGTGGGCGGCAAGCGCATCTTCTCCCGGACGACGACGGTCCGGCCCAACTTCTCGGGCTCGCCGTTCGCGCGCTCCGGCAGCGACGCCGACCGCGTTTCCTACAAGTTCGCGTACTACCCCAGCCACAACCGGCTGCGGACGCGCGTCGACGTCTCCCGCGTCCCCGCGTTCGCCTCCGTCGTGAAGGGCGTCGTCGTCGCGCTGTCCGACGCCAAGGGCAGGGAGGTCGTCCGAAGGATGGTCGCCGTAGACAAGTCGGGCATGGCCGACGAGACATTCCCGGTGCCGGACCTGCGGCCTTTGACCGTCGCCAGCGGCAACCCAGAATACACGTTGCGCATGTCGGTCGAGGGGCTGAACGGCGCGGCATACGAAAAACGGCTCTACCGCTACGCGATGGAATGGGAGGGCAACAAGTACGGGCTGTCCGACGCGGTCGTGCCGCCGTTCGAGGCGATCAAGGTGGAGAAGAGTGGCTTGTTCGGCGGCGGCATGAAGGTGCGGACCGTTCTGCGCGAGCACGAGATGACCGGCGTCGGGCTGTTCCGGCAGGTGAAGTGCCCTGCGAACGAGGGTGGGCGCGAGCCCACGACGCCGATCCTCGAAGGCGGCATGAAGCTGGTCGCGACAGTCGGCGGGCGCGAAACGGAGATTCGCGGGTCGCTCGAGGCCGAGGCGTCGGAGAGCCCCGTGCTGCGCCGGTTCAGGGCGAAGTTCGACGAACGCGGCTTCGCCGGGCGCGTCGACGCCGCGTTCGAGTACGACGGCCACCTCGACTGGCATCTCGTGATGGAGCGCGGGCGCGTCGACGCCCTGAAGCTCGTCATCCCGGTAAAGGCGAAGGAGGCCACCCACCTTCACGCCTGCGTGGACGGCCTGAGGCACAACTTCGGCGGACGCGTCCCCGCGGGGACGGGCGCGGTGTGGAACGGCTCGCTTGCAAACGGGCGGCGCGGCATCCTCGGCGACTACCTTCCGTACATCTGGGTCGGCGGCACCCTGCGCGGCATTTCCGTCTACGGCGAGAACGACCGCGGCTGGGTGCACCACGAGGGATGGCCGGCGAAGGACCCGAAGGACGCCCCAGTCCACTGCCAGGAGATCGTCCGCGGGGCGGACGGCACGGTGTCGATCGTCCTCAACCTCGTCCAGCGTCCCTTCGAGGTGAAGGAGCCGAGGGAGATCCGCATCGGCTTCATGGCGACGCCGGTCAAGCCGATGCTCGGCAACTGGCGCGCGGTGGACTGGGGGCACATGCTCGGCTCCGGATTCCAGTGGGGGGCGGGGCCGCAGGACGCAAACGTTGAGCCCTGGGACGGCACCGACGAGTTCTGGCGCAGGATGGCGCAGGTCCGCGACGCATGCAACGGCAGGGACAACCCGAAGCTGTACAAGGAATACGTCGACTATGTGATGGCCCACATCCCCATGCCCGGCAAGCCAGGCGACCACGTGTACGAGGTGAGGCACGAAAAGCTCCTGCGCCACTACATGAGCGGCTTCGCCAACTGCGCAAGGGTGGCGAGGGCGCGTCCCATGACGTGGTACACGAACGCACGCGGCGTCAACTTCGGGATACCGTCCGGCACGACCTTCTGCGACGAGTGGAGCCGCTGGGAGTTCATGGACATGGACCGCGACTTCGACTGCATGTCGAAGCGCGACTACGACCTCGACCCGAACGCGGCGTTCCGCGACTATGCGGCGTGGTGGTACCGCAAGGCGACGCTCGCGAGGGCGTGCGACTCGTACTACTGGGACGACATCTACCTTCAGTCGAACTTCGACCTCGTGGGCACCGAGGCGTACAGGCTCCCGGACGGACGCATACAGCCCGCGACCGGCGTCAACAACATGCGCGGGCTTGTGAAGCGCTGCGCGACGGTGCAGGCGGAGTGCGGCGGCAACCCGACCAACAACTGGATACACATGACCGACACCGCGATCGCGCCGATAAGCGCGTTCGCCGGCGTCCACTTCGACATGGAGGACAGCCCGACGAACGGCGACGCATTCCAGAAGAAGTATCCGATGGACTACCTGGAGGCCGTCTCGATCGGCCGCCAGATGGGATGCCGCGTGAAGGTCATCGCGCACTACCCGAAGACGACGGCGGAGAAGGACGCCTGGTACGAGCGCACCGGCGCGGGGATGTGCCTCTGCTACGAGTTCGGCTGGAAGTGGAACGCCAACGTCTACAACGCCGTGCACGGCAAGATGTGCGAATGGGGCTACCGCACGCCGGCTGTCAGGGTGTGGAACTACTGGAACCGCGACGAGGCGTATCCGCTCGCCCTGAAGGGCCCCGCTGCGGCGTCGATCGCGATGGCGAAGGCGGGCACGGGCGAGGCGCTGTTCGCGGTGAACGACTTCTCCGGCAAGGGCGGCGAGGTGCGCGTCCGCCCGGACGCGAAGGCACTGGGGCTGAAGCCGGGCTGGCGCGCTTTCGACTTCGAGCAGCCTGGAGAGGCGGAGGTGCCGTCCGACGGCGGCGAGGTCGCCGTGCAGGTGAAACCGTACGACTTCAGGGTCGTGCTCCTGAAAGGAGGCAAGTGACATGACATCCCTGGCAATGCTCCTCGCGGCGGTGAACCCGGTGGTTTCGATGTTCCCGCAGAACGTGACGTTCCACGCCGGCTTCGACGACGGGACTGTGGAGGCGGCGGTCGGCATGACGCCGGACCATCCGCGCAGCTGGAAGAACTACGTGCTGTGCGACGGCCTGTTCGGCAAGGCCCTCTCGCGCGGCATGGTCGGCTACCAGCAAAGGCCGGAGCAGCCGATCGTGGACGGCGAGCGCCCGGGGTCGGTCGTCCTCTGGGTGCGGCTCAACGCCGAGCAGCAGCCGCGCACGCGGGGCCTGGCCAAGTGGGAGGGCGGCGGCGGCTTCTTCGAGGCGGCGGGCGACGGCGGAGCGAGGCTCATCGTAATGAAGTCCGTCGACTGCCACTGGGGCGACGGGGTCGTGATGCTCTACGTCTGCCGGAAGGACGAATTCGGCAAGCTGCTTACGCGCTGCGTCGGCGCCAGGCTCACCTACACCGACTGGAAGGTCGGCGACTGGCGGATGGTCGCCGCCGCCTGGACCACAGACAAGCTCTTCATATCGGTGGACGGCAAGCCGTTCGCGGAGCGGCCCTACGACTTCCCGCTCGGCAAACTCGCAGGCAGCGTCTACGTAAAGTCGGACTACTGGGTTGAAAAGCGGGATCGCGGCAACGACGCCCTCTCTACCTTCTCCGTCGATGAGGCCACCGTGTTCGACAGGAAGCTCAGCGACGCCGAGGTCGCGGCAATCTACGAAAAGACAAAGAAGGAGGCAGGTCTGAAATGAAAACCACGATGTGTGGGCTGCATTTGGTATAATTTAAGGCAAAGTGACCATAGTGGGCGTTGTACCATGATGACTTGCGGAAAAACGGCGTTTTCTCGTGGAGTAGGGCTGTCGGCTCTGCTCCTTGCGCTTGCTCTGCCGTATCCCCCCGCCTTGGCCAGTGTGATGCCGCCGCGACTTTCGAGCATCTCATAATTAGTTAATGGGGACTGTCCCCGCGAATCAACTCTTAGCGGAAGATGATGACAAGCCCTGACGAACCTAACACGACAAGGTTGCCGTGAGCGTCTTTCCGCACCCCGCCAATGCCGTCGGACGGATTGACGAAGTTCACCGCAACGTCCCCGAAGTCGTAGCCGGAGGTCAGCGTCACCTCCCCCTGCGGCAGAGCGAACGGACCGTCGCGGTAGATCGACACATCGAGAGAGGACGGCATAGATGAACCTGTTGCGAGCGTAAGGAGGGGAACCGCGTTTTTGCTCGCAAAACTAAAACCAAGCGAGGCGCCTTCAGCAACCGTCATGGCGGTACAAAGCGGCGCGGCGACGACGAACTCGCCGGCCTTGACATCCGTCCCTCCAGTGTGGAACTGGTTGGACACGTTCGACACGAACGCCCCCGTGCCCTCTTTGACAAATTTCATGTTGCCGCCGAACTGCACAGTCGCATTCGTCATAGCCGCGCCATCCGCCACGGCGACATGCAGTTCACCCGGATGGTACGTGCTTCCAACATGGAAGTATTCAAGCTGCGTCATCTCAAAATGGGCGTCGCTGCCTTTCTCCCGAACCTTAAAGCGGTAATAGCGGAAAGCGGTGTCGTTGGCAAACACTTTGGTGCGGCATTCGGACTGGCTCCAGCCCGGTTCGCCGGACCTTGAATCAAGAAGCGTCCATCCGGTTTCGTCGGATGATCCGAACGCCGTGTCCGATCCCAGGATGTCCCACGCCACCGGCGTCCTGTTATTTCCACCGCCATAGATCCTGTACATGTTGACGGACTGTGCGTTGCCTTCCCCGAAGTCGTAGTCGATCGCCGGCTTGCTGCCCCCGATGTTCATGACGATGAAACGCGCCGTGGGAGATGTGCCGTTCACGAAGTTGTTGTTGAAGAGGTTGGTGACGGTAGTGTTCCTGTCGTTGTCCTTCACAGACGACCAGCATCTTCCACCAGGATTCGTCAGGTCCTCTGGCGGCGTGGAACCCGCGATCAGGCCATTTCCCCCTGGGCTGCGCGGCAAGATGAGACGTCGGCCGACGCGGTCGTAGAAACAGGCCAATCCGTCTGGAATCCGCCTTGCAGGAACGAGATCAAGCTTCGGCGTGCCGTCCTTGCCGTACGCGCGGAAGTAGTACATCCTGCAGCTGTTCGCGTAGTTGCTGTGGCCACTGCCCTTTGTAGCCACGGCGAAAAGCCGCATGGTCATGTCAGGCGTGGCGGATTCGTCTTCCGGGGAGGGGGTGAGGGTGGTCGCGGAAACCACGCCATTGACAGAAAAGCCAAGCGTGTTTCCGTCCATCACAATCTCGTAGTCATGGTCGTTCGCAAATGTCGTATCCGCCGTGCCGTTGCTGTGAAACACGTGGGGGTTCGTCGTATGGTGGTCAAAACGCAACTTGAACGCAGCGCCGGTAGAGGCCATGACGCAGGTGAAGGTGTTCGTCTCCGTGCTGAAGCGTGCGGAGAAGACGCCTTGGAAGTTGGCGATGTCGCAGGGGTGGATTTTTGTCTCTATCCGGTCCGTCAGGAGCGGGATGTATTCCGTATCCACATACACCATCGCCGCTCCGTTGTTGGCTGGGGTCTGCACGTAGTTGAGCGGCCTATAGGCGAAAAGCGAGCCGTTGGCGGGGGCAAGGAATATCCGGCGCACAGTGTCATAAAAGCCTACGGCGTCGTCTCTGACCGCAGGAACCAGATTGACTTTCAGATTGTTTTCGGAATCGTACACGCGGAAGTAGTACATCTTGCACGATTTGGCAAAGCTGCTCATCTCGTATGTCGAACCGTTGAGAACGCCCGTCGCGAAGAGCAGCAAATTCGTGTAGGCCGTGAACTCCCCCGTCCCGCCAGTCGTCGGAAAAGGGCCGTCGTCATTGACAGTGTACCTCAAATTCCCAAAGTCCGCGACAATTTCGTACAAGGTCTTGGTGTAAATGGTTCCGCTTTTCGCGTGACCATATACGTTGTATCTGTCGAAACGAAGGGTTGTTCCAATTCGAAAACAGGTGAGATGCTTTGCAGAGGCGTTGTTGTTGGCGCTGTTTTGCCGCGACGAGAAGACCACCTCGTTGCCCGCCGTGGTGCCGAACTCTACCTTTGTCTCGACGCGGTCGGTGCAGAGCGGCTTGTAGCGCGTATCGACAAACACGTCGCTGTTGTTGGACGGCGTCTCCACGAAGTCCAGCAGGATGCAGCCGTCAACTACGGTGCCCTCGTCCTGCTGCGTGGCGGACATGACCGTGCCCCCGCCGGAAAGGGCACCAGTCGTCAGCGTGTGCCCGTTCAAATCAAGCGTCACGCCGTCCGCCACGCTCACCGTGTCGTACACGGCATTTGTCGTCAACATCATGTCCTTCATCACGCTGAGCGCTTCAGCATCTGCATTGGACGCCCTTAATGCGAAAACGACCGCGATGAACGCGGCAAGGCCATTGTAAATTGTTTTCTTCATTGCCGTACCTGTTTGTCGAGGAGGTGGAGATTCCGCATCTTACGCGCCCCCTGCTCTTTTGCCGAGATTGAACTTTCAAGCAAATGATACCATAATGCCGTAACCCCTGCAATTGGAAAGTTTTGACAATGGAAAGTTGTACAATCAAGTGGGTGAACGCATCTCCGCAATTCACCGCCATGCCTTCATTGGGGACAGTCCCCGCAAGTTTCAAGGGGGACAGTCCCCGCAAGTTTTCTTGCCTCGTCGGCACATTGAATGCACAGGTGAATATGGTACCATAAAGGCGCGCCCAAAACAAGGACGCATTGCATTCATCGACCTCTCAGCAGCTCCGGGCTTTCTGCGAACCACGTCTGCATTTCGCCCGCGCCGCGATGACACCACGCGAAGTACGGCACGAGCGTCAAGCCGCCGCCCTTGAGCGAGACCATCTTCGTCGAGGCGATCTCGATCTCTCCCTCGGTGAACGTGGCGCCGACCGGCAGAACCGTGAAGAACGCCTTGCCGCCGTTGTCCACCGCCTCCGCGCAATAGACGAGCGGACCACGCTCCACGGCGCTATAGCCGCGGTCGAGCCACACCTTTTCGTTCGCCGTGATGCGCCGCACCGGCATGTTCATCGCAATTTCCACCACGTCGCCCGCCTTCCACTCGCGCGTGATCGCGCAATAACCCTTTACGGGCAAGACCTTCACAGCCGAGCCGTTCACCTTTACGCTGAAATCGTCAGGCGTCCCCGCGACGACCTGCGAATAGAGGCCGCTCGGCACGGGCTTTCCCACGCACCAGCCAGGCACGCGGATGTTCAGCGTAAAGTTTCTGGTTTCGAGTTTCGAGTTTCGAGTTTTGGACCCGAGATCCACAACTGTGATCTTCGAGGCACCGTTCCAGGGGTAGGCGGTGTGCTGCGAGAGTTTAACATCGCCGCTGGCGAGCTTCAGCGTGGCCTCGCTTTCCATAAACAGGTTCACGTACGCTGCATTGTCCCTGGTCGCGTACGCGAAGCGCCCCACCTGCGGAATGAAGCGCACCACGTTCACCGGGCAGCACGAGCAGCTGAACCACTTCGAGCGCTTGTAGCCGCCCTTCGTGGCAAGCGGATTCGGATAGAAGAACTCGTCGCCTCCGATCGACACGCCGCTGATTAGGCCATTGTAGAGCGTGCGCTCCATCACGTCGATGTACTTCGCGTCGCCGTGCAGAAGGAACATGCGCTCGTTCCAGAGGGCGTTGCCGATCGCCGCGCACGTCTCGAGATAGCAGTCGAGGTTCTGCAGGTCGTAGTCGTCGCCGAACGCCTCGTGCGCGCTGCCGAACGCGGGGTTGCGGTACTTCACGTGCCTTCTCACGCCGATGCCGCCGCTGAGGTGAAGTTTCCGCCCCACGACGTTCTCCCATAGCCCGTCTATTGCCTTCACGTATGCGGCGTTGCCCGCGAGCGCCGCAACGTCGGCCATGCCCGAGTAGAGATAGGCGGCGCGCACGGCATGGCCGAGTGCCTCCTTCTGCATCAGCACGGGAACGTGGTCCTGATACGCCGCGCCCCAAATAGGACGCAGATCTTTGCGCCCGCGCATGTCGATGAAATGCTGCGCGAGCTTTAGGTACTTCTTGTCGCCCGTCGCCTGGTAGAGGCGGCAGAGGCCGATCTCGATCTCCTCGTGCCCCGACGTCTCGCGGCTTTGTCCCTCGCCGAGACCGAATGTCTTCGCCACGAGGTCGGCGTTCTTTATCGCGACGTCGAGGAGCGCACGCTTGCCCGTCACCTCGTAGTGCGCCACGGCGGCCTCGTAGAGATGGCCCACGT
>CAMIVJ010000083.1 GCA_946401765.1 uncultured bacterium
TGTTGCTCTTTGGTGGAATCTTGGCGGGCATTTCCGGCATGGCCGACCCATTCCCTGTTGCCGCGCCGGCTTGCCCGGCGCAGATTCAAGTAGCGCAAAACGGCGTCGCAGAGCTGATCGCGAACGGCAACTTTGAAACAGACTCTAACCTCGGCGGGCGCGCCGACTACGGCTATTGGAATAATGGTGCATCGACGGCGTCGTGGTCCGGCGAGGGCGAAGTGGGCCTCCAGAAAACCAATGACAACCATCCCTGGTGCGCTTCGATCTGCGAGGGCAACCACATCGTCTATCTGCAGCGCGCCAGCGCCATCTCGCAGACGGTGACGCTGTCTGCGGATGGCCTCTACCGTCTTTCGTTCAGCTTCGCGGCGCGTCCAACTCGTACGGGCCATGAAGTGAAGGTCTTCCTCGACGAACGCGAGTTGGTGGACATTGTATCGACCTCGACGGCGTGGACGCAGAAGGAGGTTCTATTCCGCGTGTCGAACGGCACATATACGCTGCGCTTCGTCGGCATCAGTCGAGAGGGAATAGACGACGCAACGACGATCGACTGCGTTTCGCTCAAGGCCGCGCGCCAGCCGGCGTTCGGCACTCTCGTTGCCAATGCCGGATTCGAGCAGGGCACCACGGGCATCGACGGTTGGAAGTATTTCCAGACGGATACGACGGTCAATTACAACCAGGCGGCGTACGCGCATACGGATGTCTGGGTCTGTTCAGGCGACGCAGGCATCACGCAGTTCGGTAATTCCACATGGGCCGACATGCCATTCGCTGGCACATACGCGCTCTTTCTCCAGCGCAATGCGCGGGCGGAGCAGACGATCACCCTGCCGAGCGACGGACTCTACCGCATCTCCTTCCGCGCGACAGGCCGTGGCGGCTACAGCGGCCATACGGTGAAGGTGAAGCTCGACGACGCCGTGATCGGCGAACTCTACACCGACAGCCGTGCCTGGTACGCTTACGAGGCTGATTTCACGGCAACGGCCGGTGAACACGTCTTTGCCGTCGAGGGCGTCCAGAACGGAGATAGTGACACGGCGAGCGCCGTCGACGAAATCGTTCTGACGCCGCTTGCTGCGATTGAAAACGGCAGCACGCGCTACGATACTCTTGCGCACGCGCTCGAGTACGGCCCAGAGGTTCAGCCGTCGCTTGCCATCGTGGCCGATTCTGACTTGGCGCAGTCGCTCGATCTCGGCACGTATGCCGGCGCGGTGACGGTGGCGAACACGACGGCGAGCACGTCGCTCGTGTTTCCTGCAACGATCCCGAATTGCACGTTGTCGCTTGGCAGCGTGGCCACGCTGAAGGTCCAGCTGGGCGCACCTGCCGATTCGCAGCCCGTTCTCAACGCGATCACGGATCTGCCGGGTGAGGGGATGGTGCCGATTGAGATATCCTTTGCCTCGACTGCCGAGACGAGCACATACGTGCTTGCCACGTCTTCGCTTGCCGAAACGCTTGCCACGCGCCTTCAGCCGACGGTTGTGGGCGGCGTGGGGCATCTCGAGGCGGCAGGTGGGCGGCTCCTCTTCGTCGTAGAAGGCCTTCAGTACATGCTGTGGCATCCGTCGTCGGGCAGTGACACTTGGCATACGGCGGCGTGGCTCCTGAACGGCACGGGCGATCCTACCACGTTCGTGAACGACCTTCAGGCGATGTTCGACGGCACCGATGGGCAGAACACCGTGCGCGTTGACTCAGACGTGCAGGCGCGCGAGATCACCATTACGGACGGCAACTACTCTTTCGTCGGCACCGGCCTGATTTCCACGCCGAAGGTGACGAAGAGCGGCACGGGCACTCTTACGATGACGGGCTCAGGCTTCAGCGACGTGACGGCGATCACGCTCAACGCCGGCACGATGAAGATCGGCGACGACGCGCCGGCGCACGCCGTGGGCGCGCCAGGGAGTTCTGTTACGGTGAAGAGCGGCGCGCGCTTCGACCTGAACTACGTTCTGCCTGAGAACAGCGGCGGCAACACCGCTGCCGGCGTAGCGCGCTCCGCTGTCACCCAGAATACGCGCTTCATCATCGAGGGCGCAGGCCCGGACGGCAAGGGCGCGCTGTACAACGGGTACGCCGGCTCCAACTGGGGCTTCCATCTCGGATCGGTCGTTCTCGTGGGAGACGCCACGATCGGCTCGATAGGCCGCGTGGATCTGCGTCCGCAGGACGCCACCACGCGTGCGTCGCTAACTGGCGGCGACGAGGTGACTCTAACGGTGAAGACTACTGAGCCCACCGGCGAGATGGGCTTCAACATCATCAACGCCGACGTGGCCGTTGGGCGCATCGACGTGCCGGACGGCGGCTCGATCATCTTCGAGAACGGTGCAAACACGCAGGTGCCGGGCGGCATCCACCTTCTTGGCGGACGCCTCGGCTTCTGGGGCTCGGCGACGCCAGGCGTCACCGCAGACGTCTGCGTGGACAGCAACTCCACCACGTTCGGTTCGGGCACTTCGTATCTGCGCTCGAACGTGACGGTTGCCCCGAACGTGTTCTGGACGCATAAGACGGGAAATCTATTCCATGAAAACGGCGCCTTGACGAACAATGGCATCATCCGGATTGAGAGCGGCATCCTCGATCTAAAGTCGGCTCCATACGTGGGCGCGGAAGGCTCTTCCATTGATCTCGTCGACGGTGACGTACGCGTATTCCCGCGCGGCGTCGAGGGGCAGGTGACGGTGAACCAGTCGGGCGGAACTTCGCACTTCAGCAACGACGCCGACTGGTCGAAGGCCGCTCTCTCGTTCAGCATGGCAAAGGGCACGGTGTACTGGGGCTCGGGCGAATCGACGCCGCCTGTGGTGGACTTCGAGAAGATATCCTTCAATGTGGATAGCGGAGCGGTCATCTTCGACTCGATGGAGCCGTATATTCTCCCCGACGCCTTCAAGGACACCGCTTTCTCGTCGGCGTCGATCCGTGCCGTCGGCGAAGAGGACGTCTACACGATGGGCGCATTCGAGTGGAACATCGACGAGCTCAATTTCGGCACGAACGACCGCTTCGGCTATCTCGATCTCGAGCCCGGCGCGGCGCTGCAGGTGGGGTCTCTGCGCATGGGCGCCCATAGTTCGCCGCCGAAGAGCACGCGCGTCACGCTCAAGGCGGAATCGTCGCTAAACGTCACGAACATGGTGCGCATCGGCGAATGGAGCGGATCGACCGACACGGCAAAGCACGAGGTGATTGTGGCTGGCGGCACGTTCTCCTCGCTCGTGCCGGCGGTGGTGGGCTACGATTCGCCGTTCGGCTACCTCACGATCAGGTCCGGCGAAGTGGACGTGCCGAGCCTCAATCCGCGCGGACGCCTCGACTACATGCCGGGATACGCCCAGCCCACGCTCACGCACGAGGAGCTCGTGCGCCAGGAAGGCGGCCTCCTCAAGGTTGGCTCTGGCGGCCTGAAGGACATGGGCACCACGGCGACCATGTACGCGCACGTCGAGCACAACCTGCCGAACTACGTGTTCCAGGCTGGCGAGCTGCGCGCTACGGACAATTGGGCGACCGACTACTGCTCGGCCGTTCTCTTCGGCACCCGCGCCACCGCCGCTGACGAAGAGCCGTTCACGGTGAATCCCAACGGCAATACGATCACGTTCCACACCGGTCTCGCCGGCGAGGCGAACGTGACCATCGCCGGCACGGGCTCGTTCGTGAGCGATCCCGACTGCCAGGGCATTCCCTCCGGCAAATGGACGGTGTCGACGCCCACGGCAGACCTGCGCGGCGCTTCCGGCTTCGCGGGCGGCCTCGAACTTGCGCCTGGCACATACGCGAACGTCGCCAACGGCGCAACCAACCTCGTCGAATTCGGCCTCTTCAACCTGCACACCAAGGATCTGGCGACGAACGACTTCTGGAACGCGCGCTTCCCGATGCTCAACACCGGCATGGAGCTTATGCATACCTGGCGTCTCAACGGCCAGCGCTCCTACCATGCCTACGCCTACCAGGGCGAGTTCTTCGTTGCGCCGAACGAGGCGGGGACGTGGTACTTCGCCGGCAACTTCGACGACGAGATCTACCTCGAGATCGACGGCCGTGAAGTGCTCTACGGGACGAGCTGGCAGAACGTCACGAAGGGCTCGGCCGATCTTTCGACTGGCTGGCACACGTTCAAGGCATTTGGATTCGACGGTGCAGGCGAAGCGGGTCCGCAGTACCGCCAGACGGAGTGGAACTCGACGTCTATGGGCCTTGGCTTCCGCTGCGGAAGCGATGGCGGCAACGCCTCGGCCAACTACACGCGCTTCGACCCCGCGCACCTCATGATGCGCCCGAATTCCTATCTGCGCCTGCGCCGCGCGGCGGGCAGCGCCAGCATGGACGCCGAGGCGTGGGACGATCGCGTCACATACATTTCGCCGGACCGCCTCCAACCGGCAAACTCGCTTCGTGTTTCGCGGTCTGCGGCAACATGCTCCACCGGATCGTTCCTCGTTGAACCGGACAAGGCCGGCACATGGACGTTCACTGGCCAGTGCGACGACAACGTGAGGCTTGTGGTGGACGGCGAGAAGGTGCTGGAGACCTCTGAGTGGACAGATGCGAAGACGGGCAGCGTCACGTTGACGCCTGGCTGGCATGCAGTCGAGATCCGCACGTTCGACGGCACCGGCGGCTGGGGCGGCCAGCTCACCGACGCCGCAGGGAAGATTTGCATTCTCAAGGTGCAGCTGCCGGGCATGGAGAGCGCCGACGAGGCGATCGCCTTCCAGAACCCGGAGTTCCGCTTCGCGCCGACTGACGACGGTTCGGACGTGCGGCCGGGACTTGGCGGCGTCTCGAAGGTGTCCGCCGGGGCCACTCTCGAAAGCACGGGCCTGGCGCCTTATCCGATCTACGGGACGATGGAAGGCGCAGGCACGCTCAGCGGCGCATTCCGCTTCATGGGCGAGGCAAGCCGCCTTTCGGTGAAGGGCCAGGGCGTCTCCTCTGTGGTTGACGTCGTCGACTTCCAGAATCCCGATCCGCAGGCTCTTGCGGACCTCGGCGGCGTGAAGGCGCTCTTCGCGGAGCGGCCGTCGAGCCCGAGGTACGTCCTGAGCAGCCAGGCGCTTGGGCTTACCGACGAACGCGCGCGTACGCTTCCGGTTGAGGTTTTCGACGAGTCCGGCAAGGACTATTCGGCGAACTTCAAGGTGCGCGTGCAGGGCGGGCAGGTGGTCTTGAGCAACGCCAAGGCGTTCGGCATCCACATCTTCCTCCGCTGAGCGTGTTCGATTTCCAGGCGGCTGGCATGAAACTTTCCGAAAGGTTCCTATTCGCGGTCATCCTTGGCCTTGCTTGGACTCTTCGGGCGGAGCTTGCCTGGGAGACGGGAAGCTATGTGCCGCAGTCGTGGACTCCGCTTGCGGGCGACAACCTTCTTGCCGGGCGCCAGGCCACGCTTGCGGGAAGCTATTATTCGGAATCCGGCCGGTGCGTTGACGGCGCGCCGCTCCTGCTGCTGACCGACGGCGCTGTGCCTGGGGCGAACATCGACTGGTCGCAGGTTGTCGGCATCGAGAACAACGCGTCCTTGACCTGGACCTTCGACGAGCCGAAGGCGCTTGAGAAGATCCGGATCTCTTCGCGCTGGGCCGATGCCGGGCGCGATGGAATTAGCGTGGCAAGCGTGCGGCTGCGCTATGGCACGTCGAGCCGATGGCAGAATCTCAACGCGCCTGCTCTTTCGTACGCGACCGGCGGTTCAAGCGCTGCCTGGGAAGGAACGGGCGCCTCCTTCGCCACGCTCGCCAACGCGGCGACGGGCTTTCTGGCGCAGAACGTGACAGGCCTTAGAATCGTCTTCGGCACGCAGGACAACAACGGCGCGGGCTACGTGGAGATCGAGGCGGTTGGAACGTCCATGACGCCCAATCCCGTCGTCACGGCGACGCTTCTCGGCGCTGAGACCACTCGGGCTTCCGTGGGTGGCGTGCTTGAGCTCGTTGGGCTTAACGCGGCTTCGGCCGATATCTATCTCGCCTTCGGTCCCGCTGCGGCGTCATTGCCCGCGCCGGTGAAAGTCGCCACAGGTCTTGTGCGAGGCGACTTGTACCGCTTCGTTGCGGACAACCTGCAGCCTGGCGCCGCATACGCCTATTCGGCCTTCGCCTCCAACTCTCTGGGGAAGGTCTCGGCCGTAGTGGAGGGGCGTTTCACGCTGCCGAGCGAGGAACCCCAGCCCGTACGCGTGAACGAGATCTGCGCGGCGGCCGACGTGGACTGGTTCGAACTCTACAATCCGAACGCGCTGCCGGTGGATCTGACGGACTGGCTTGTGAGCGACGATCCCGCGAAGAAGCCCGAGAAATGGAAGCGGCTTCCCGCAGGCGCGAGCGTGCCGGCGCATGGCTATCTCGTTGTCTATGCCGACGACGTCAACGCCTACACGAACGGCGCGGTGCACATCGACGTGGGCTTCTCCTCGTCTGGCGAGGCGGTGGCGATTGCGCGCCCCGACGGTACGCTCGTTTCATCATTCGCCTACCCCATGCAGCTCGACGACATTTCGTACGGCTACGTCGAGGTGAACGGTGAACTGGCGCTGCGGTACTTCCGCACGCCCACGCCGGGCGCGCCGAACGACACCGAAGGGTTTGAAGGGCCAACTGCGCCAATTGTCTTCAGCGAGGCGCACGGCTACAAGACGGCGCCGTTCGCGCTTGCGCTGTCCTGTCCGGACGACCCTGCGGCGGAGATCCGCTACACTCTCGACGGCAAGTCCCCGTCGTCCGCCAGCGCGCGCTACACCCAGCCGCTGGCCATCTCCTCGACCACAGTAGTGCGCGCCGCGGCCGTCAATCCCGCCGCCATCATCCAGCGCGAGGGCGTGGCCTCGTACATCTTCCTCGACCAGGTGCTCTCCCAGGCGCCGTCAACAGCCTCTCCTGGCGGCGGCTTCCCCGCGAGCGGCGCTGTGAACAACCAGGCGATGCGCTATGGAATGCGTACGGATCTCGTGTCCGATCCCACCGCGCGCGCGAAGATGCTGAATGGCTTCACGAATTCGATCGTGACGATCTCGATAGCGATCGATCCGGCGAATCTCTTCAACGCCTCGACGGGCATCTACGTGAATGTGTCAGGACGCGGCCTGGCCTGGGAGCGTCAGGGAATGGTGGAGCAGATCGACCCTGTAAACGGAACCGTCAACGAATTCTTCGCGCCGATGGGCCTGCGCATCCGCGGCGCGGCGAGCCGCCAGGCCGGCTACCCCAAGCATTCCCTGCGCCTCTTCTTCCGCAGCGAATACGGCATGAAGCGCGTGGAGTTCCCGTTCTTCGGCGACGAAGGGGCGTCATCGTTCCGACGCATGGACCTTCGCTGCTCGCAGAACTATTCGTGGGCCAACAATCCCACGGAGGCGTGGGGCTGGATGCGCGACGCGTTCGTCACCGAGACGTTCGAGCGCGACGCCCAGCGCGACGTGGGCCAGCCCTACACGCGCAGCCGCTACTGCAACCTCTTCATCAACGGCGTGTACTGGGGGCTCTACCAGACGCAGGAGCGCGCCGACGACCACTTCGCCTCCACCTACCTCGGCGGCGAGTCGGAAGACTACGACGCCTACAACGTCAACGAGCTCAATTCCGGAAGCGACGACGCGCGCCAGGCGCTCTACAACCAGATGATTGCCGGCTTCACGTCGAACGCCGCCTATCTGCGCGCGCTCGGATGCAACCCCGACGGCACCCGCAACCCCGACTATCCCGTGTACATCGACGTCACGAACCTCATCCTTCGCACGCAGATCGGTCACTACTGCGCCGACGGCGATTCGCCCTGCTCCATCTGGAGCAGAATGCCCAACAACTACTTCGCCCTCTACAACCACACCGAGGCCTCGACCGGCTTCAAGTGGTTCTGCCACGACGGCGAGCATGCCCTTGGCATGGGCGCGCAGTATGCGAGCCGCAACGGTCTCGTAGCCGACGCCACGTGCAACCCGGTCGCCTGGGGCGTGTTCTCTGGCCTGAACAACTTCAACTCCAACTGGCTCAACCACGAGCTAATGAAGAACGCCGAGTACCGCATCGTGTGGGCGGATCTATTCCACCGCCACTTCTTCCCGGGCGGCGCGCTTTCCACCACGAACAACGTGCTGCGCTTCCGCTCGCGCATGGCGGAGATAGACGACGCGATCGTGAACGAGGCGGCGCGATGGGGACGCAATGGCCAGACATACGCCACCTGGACGAACGCCTGCGAATACATCATCGCCGACTTCATCGAAAGGCGCTTCCCGCTGCTTCTCGCCAACTACCGCGCCGAGGGCTGGTATCCTTCCATCGACGCGCCCACGCTCGAACTCTCGCGGAACGGCGCGCTCGCCTCGCTCGTCTCGTCTCCCGGCACTACGATCTACTACACGCGCGACGGTTCCGACCCTCGCCTCTTCGGCGGCGCGACGAGTGCTTCAGCCGAAACTTTCACGGAGGCGATCGCAGTTGACGAGAATGGCTTCGCCGTCTGCGCGCGCGCCCGCTCTGCCGACGGCGAATGGAGCGCGCTTTCGGAGATCGACGTGCCTGGATACGTTCCCGTGGCTCTCACGGCTACGCTTGACGCGGGTGTGCTCACAGTCGCATACGCCAATCTTCCGCATGCGGCGCATCTCCTGGTGGCGTGGGATGCCTCCGATCTTGGCGAGGTTCCGTCCAATTGGAGCCACACGGCCGATCTCGGCGAGGTCGCAGCTGGCACGGGCGCGCTGCGCGTGGGCGCGCCGGCGGATTTTGATTCATCTGCCGAAGCCGTCCTGCGCGTATTTCTCGTCGAGACGATCGTATCGTCCGGACGCGAAAAGCTCGCCTATGTGCGTGGCGACGGCACGCAGCGCGTGGCGCTAGACTACACGCCTACGGCATCCACGCGCTGCCGGGTGAAGTTCGCGATGGACATGGGCGCTGGTGGCGTGTTCGTTGGCACCGACAAGGGCAACGACCGCGACGACTGGCGTTTCTTCTCAAACAAGGACAAAGGCGACGTCACCTATCTCGACTTCCCGTCCGACAGACGCATCTCTGGCGCGGTCGTTCAGGATTCCACGACGATCTACGACTACGAGTTCGGCAACTTCTACCTGAAAGACGCCGCGACTGGCGAGGTGCTGCTTTCGGGCGATGCGACGGCGTTCCCTGCGAACTATGCGCCTGCCACCTATCTCTTTTCTCTCGCTTCAGCGGGAAGCCACAGCTATGGCACGGTCTATTCGCTCAAGTTCTACGAAGGCGAAACGCTTGCGCGCGACTATGAGCCGGCGCGAGACGAAAACGGCGTAGTGTGCCTCTACGAGTCGATGAACGGACGCTTCTACTATCCTTCGGGTGGCGCGCTTGCGGGCGGGCCGGTGGTGGGCGTCACGGGCGGTTCGCCGAGTTTTGAGGTGCTGGCCGCCTCCGCGCCGGTTGTGTGCGGGCCAGGTGAGTGGTCCGCAGGGGGACTTGAGTCGGTTTCTTCGGACCTCGCCTCATCGCTGCGCGTCGCCGAGGTTATGAGCGTGCCGGTCTTGGGCGGCAGCGACGGCGAGGAGTATATCGTCCTGACCAATCTCTCCCAGACTGCCGCGCTGCACATCGGCGGCGCGCAGGTGACCTGCACGAAGACGGGCGACGCCGTGGCGAAATGCGCATT
>CAMIVJ010000084.1 GCA_946401765.1 uncultured bacterium
GGTGGACCAGGGACTGGTCATGCCGATCGGGTCGAAGAGGCGGGCCTTGAGGAAGTCCATCAGCTTCGTGCCGGTCACGCGTTCGGCGATGGCGGCGAGCATGTGGGTGGCGCCGGAGTCGTACCTGAAGACGGTGCCCGGCTCATTCTCGATGTCGTTGGCGAGGAACGCCTTCACCCAGTCGCCTGCGATATCTTTGCGCTCCGCGTCGGAGTAGCTGGCGCCCACGTTCATCGTGAGGAGGTCGCGCACGCGCATGGAGCGGAGGTTGAGTGAGGGGTTCTGCGGGATCTTGTCGGGGAAGAAGGAGATGACGCGCGCGTCGAGGTCGAGCTTGCCGTCGTCCACGAGAAATCCAATTGCCGTCGAGGTGAAGCTCTTCGAGTGTGAGTAGAGCATGTGCGGCTTGTTCAGCGTGTCGTAAGGTGCCCATGTGCCCTCGGCGATCACATGGCCATGGCGCACGATCACGAAGCCGTGCAGTGCGTTGTCTGGCCCGAACTCCCGTTCGCAGGCGTCGATCCAGGCGACGATGGCCGAGGATGGCACACCCTGCGACTCGGGCGTAGCTTTATCCATGAGCGCGGCGGAGGCGCCCATCGATGCGAAGATGAAGAACGATGCGAGAATAGATGTTGTTTTCATGTACAATAGCCTATCATATTCGGCCGCGTCTTGCAATGGCGAATTCCCACGAACCACGAATCACGAGCCACGAGCCATCCCCACAATTATCACATCATTGTCACATGCAAACTCGTGCTTGCTTTTGCAGGCTTGTTTAGGGTATAATTGTGAAAGTCTGAAAAGGGGACCGTTTTGGTCCGCAAGACTGAAAAGGAGATTGCTATGACAAAGAGGTCAACGATGGAGAACGCTCTGGCGTTTGCCGCAATGTGCTTGCTCTGTTTCAGCGCCGAGGCGCTAGAGGTTGCGGGCAGCCTTGTTGTGGACTTGAAAATGTCGAACGTCACGGGCGTTTCGGAGGGCGGATTCATCGGCGTATGGGCTAACCAGGCGACGGGGTCCGACAAGGTGGGCAACTTCGTGCCGGTCAATGCTGGCGCGGGCGGCGTCTTCTCCCGCGCGGCGCATGGCGTTCCGGCAGTGCTCTTCAACGGCAACGCCGATTCCGTCATGTGGTGTTCCGACGCGCTTCCCGCGACGGTCGTAGGCTCTGACAGCTGGACGGCCGAAGTGTGGATATGCAATCCGTCGCTGACGCAGGGCATTGAGACGTTTTTCTCGTGGACATACCGCGGCAGCGGGAACAAGTGCATGGAAATGCGCTATGGCACCGACAACGGCAACGCCATCGAGCACTATGGCAACAACATCGGCTGGAACGGCGTGCCGGTTGCCGACGTCTGGCACCACGTGGTCATCACGCGCGATGGTTCCGGCAACGAGGCTCTCTACGTGGATGGCGCGAAGCGCATCACGAAAGACGCCTACACGGCGCTCGACATCCCCGTTGGCGGCAACTTCCACATCGGCGGCGTGAAGAACGGCAGCTCGACGGGCGGGTTCGACGGAAACATGTTCTTCTCTGGATACATCGCGGCCATCCGCGTCCACTCCGACGGCCTCACCGCAGACCAGGTGTGGTCGAACTACGTGGAGGAGAGCTCCACCTATCAGAACGTGTGGGGCGGAAGCGATGGACTCTGGAGCGAAGGCGGCAACTGGCTTGGCGGCAGCGTGCCGACTGATGCCGCAGCCTTCTCGCAGGGCGGCACCGCTACGATCACTGGCGACGTGGCGCTCAAGATGCTCAATCTCGCCTCGGGCACTGTGAAGGTGGATGGCGGCTCGTTCGCCTTCACGGGGCAGACGGGCACGATAATCTTGAATGGAGGCGTTCTTCCCTCCTCGCTCGACGTCGCATCTGGCGCATTCACTTCGCAGGATGCGCCCGTGGAGGGCGCAACGAGCGCCGGCACTTTCACGCTGCGCGTGGGCACGCCCGGAGCGGCCGACGATACGGCTACCGCTCTCTTCAACAAGGGACTCAACCTCGCACACGGCGGCGTGGCGAACCTCGTTCTCGAAGACGGCGCTGCGATGACGGTGAACGGCTGGTTCCGCGGCGCATTCGCCGGCGGCTCCACGTTCAATTTCGTCATGAACGGCGGCTCGCTCGTGTGCACCGACTGGTTCCTCATCGCCACGGACGGCGGCAGCGGCGAGGTGACGATCAACCACGGCCATTTCCTCTGCCCCGGCTTCGAGTTCACGTACGCGGGCAACACGGATGCGCAGAGCGGACTTCTCCACCTCAACGGCGGCACGCTCGAGCTCAACCGCTTCCAGAACAACAACATGGCCGGCACGCAGGCGATCTCCTTCAACGGCGGCACGCTCAAGGCGCGGCAGACGAACGGCAACTTCCTCGAAAACCGCTACGAATACTGCACCGTCGGCGCGCGCGGCGCGACGTTCGACGTTCCATCTAACTTTGCGGTGGACGTGAAGAACCTCTTTACTGTCGATTCCGCCTCTCCTGGCGGCGCAATCGTCAAGACCGGCACGGGCCGCATAAACTTCGCCGAGGCGTTCAACTACGCAGGGCCGATCACCGTCTCCGAGGGATCCTGCAAGTTCAACGCGCTTGCGAACTTCTCTTCGGTGACTGCGCTTTCGGTGGCGCCAGGCGCGGCCGTGCTTTGCTCTGAGGCGGGCGGCGTGCAGGCGCTCGTCGCGAAGCTTCCCGCAGACTGCGCGGGCACAGTCCTGATCACGCCAGAATGCGCCGCCGACAACATTGACCTCACCGGGCATCCTAACGTCAAGATCGGCTATGCTGGCACGTTCGCATTCACGGGCACGATCACGTACGACCAGGCGGCGACGCCAGTATATTCGTTCGTGCAGAACCAGGGCGTCGTCAACGTGCAGAATGCGCTCGTCGACCTTTCCGGGAAGCCGACGGCGCTTGAGGCGAGCGGATTTCCCAGCGATGGCTTCAAGATCGTGCTTCTTGCGGACAGCACGTTCACTGGCGGCATCACCGTTGATTCCGTCATGCTCCAGAGCGACGTGGCGGGCGGCTTTGGCACGACTGGCGCGATCAGGCTTGTGAACGGCGGCGAACTCGTCCTCAACCATGCCGACATCGACGTGCAGGGGCTCATCGACCGCATCACGCCCGATTCC
The DNA here is from genome assembly GCA_946401765.1 of uncultured bacterium. Classification (GTDB taxonomy): domain Bacteria; phylum Verrucomicrobiota; class Kiritimatiellia; order RFP12; family UBA1067; genus RUG572. The sequence goes on from CAMIVJ010000084.1 coordinate 3,157, forward strand.
GTGGGCTCGCTCCTCTTCTGCGCCAACAGCAAGAAGGACGTCTCCTTCTCGCTTGTGGGCCATCCCGGCATCTACGTGGGCTCCTATCCCGGCCATCACTTCACCTACACGGGCACGATCACGTTCGACGGCTCCGAGGCACATTTCGGCGGTGGACGCGCGGCCTACACGATCGGCGGCAGCGGCTTCGTATACCAGCCTGCAGGCGGGATGAGCGACGCTGCCACGGAACCACGCACTGTCGTGGGCGGGCGTCCGGGCGTCTTCGGCCTTGGCGGCGACAATCCCTTCACTGGCAACGTGGTGGTCACCAACGGCGCGACGATCTTCTTCCGCAACTGTCCAAACGCATACGGCGCGACGACGGGGGCGGTAGATCCCGCGCACTTCTACTTCAACGACGGCAACATCCGCAACGGCGACCAGAGCACGGTCTTCCCCGAGAGGTTCGGCGTCACCGTGGACGCAGATGGCATGAAGATGCACTTGTGGAGCAATTCCACGCTCACGTTCCTCGGAAGCGTCCACGGTACGGGTCCGATGGCGGTGAGCGACAACGGGCGCATCGTATTCGGCGGCACGGCGAACGACTACGCTGGCGCGATAACAGTGCGCGACAGCGCGCAGTTCCAGATCGGCTCCGATCTGGGATTTAGCTGGGACTTCGACCATGCCATGCCCGACTTGGGCAACGCGGCGCGGCTCATCCTCTATGTGCGCGATGGCGACACGCTGAGCTTCGCCCACTCTGTTCCGGGAGGATATCTCGGCAAGGAGGGCGCGGGCCGGCTGGTGCTCGCCGCCGCGCAGGCGACGCTCGGCACGGTCGTCTCTGGCGGAACGCTCGCGGTGGGCGCGGACGGAATTATCTCCGGCGATCTGACGGTCGAGGCGAACGGAACGTTCGAGATCGACGGCGGCGCAACGGTCGCCGTGGGCGCGCTCAACGGCGCGGGCCTGATCACCGCGCCCGAAGGCACCACTGCACGCCTCGCCTTCACTGGCGGCACGTTCTCCGGCACGGTGGCCCCGAACGTGACGCTCGTCAAGATCGGCGCGGGACGCGCGGAGCTCATTCAGACAGGTACATGCTGCGCGTTCGAGGTGCAGGAGGGCACGCTTGCCGTGGATGCCGCGGCGATCGCCCATCCAGTAGTGGCTCCTGGCGCGACGCTCGAGCTGATGAGCTCGGGAAGGGGACTGCTCGGCAAGTACTACAGCGGCGTCAACGCGCTTGCCGACTGGAAGAACATCATCTCCACGCTTGCGCGCATGGAGGAGTTCGAGGCGTCGCGCGAGGCCGAGGCCGCGGGGATGTCTTCCGCGTTTGGAGGCACGTTCGTCGTCCATGGCCAGAACCAGCTCTACCCCGGCGACTTCGGCTCGAAGGACTACTGGATCGGCATCTGGCGCGGATATCTCTGGATCGAGAAGGGCGGCACATACGGCTTCGCTACCGCATCGGACGATGGTTCAACCGTGTTCATCGACGGCACGATGGTCGTCAACAACATCAGGGACCAGGGATGGAACGACGATCAGTTCAATACTACTTACCGGAAGATCAACCTTGCAAGAGGCTGGCACGAAATCGTCATCGGCTTCTACGACGCGACGGGCGGCAACGACATCGGCGTCAAGGTGACGCCGCCTGGCGGAACGGCCGAGTTCCTTTCGAACGCGCAGCTCTTCCCCACGCGCAGAAGGGAGACCGTGATCGAAGACGATTCCGACGTGCAGGGCGGGCTTCGGCTGGGCGGCGGCGTGCCGCGCCTCGTGTTCAACGTTCCCGCCGAGACGACGAGCGACCTCTCCGGCTCCTTCTCCGTTGACGATACGTACGGCGAGATCGTGAAGGCGGGCGAGGGAACGCTGGTCTATTCGCTCCACGGCCAGGGAAGCCCCAAGGACTTCACAGTCTCCGGCGGCACGCTTGCGCTCGTGGAGGCGACGAACGTCGGCGCGCTCGACATCGCCTCCGGCGCGCGCGTGACGGTTTCGCCCAAGCGCACCGATGGCTATCGCGGCCTCGCGCTAAACTTCTTCGATTCCACAGACAACTCGTACACGAGCTTCCAGACGCTTCCGGCGTTCCGCGACTACTTCTACAGCGACGCGGCCATCCTCGGCAACACATGGGACTTCGGCTGGGGGAAGCTATGCTCCGACCCTGTCAACGAAGCGTGCACCTCGGGTTGGCGCTTCCTCGGAAAATACTGCAATGCCGACAACTTCCACGTTGGCATGACGGGCTACATCTACCTGCCATACGACGGCGAGTATGCCTTTGGATTCCGCTCGGACGACGGCGTGGTGCTCTACATCGACGGCGAGCGCTACTACTACTACACGGGCGTGACAACGGGCGCAGACAACAACAATGGAGGCTGGAAGGCATATACTGCCGGACTGCACAAGTTCGAGCTAGCATTCAGGGAGAACGGCGGCGGACAGTACTTGAGCGTGTTCATCCGCGCGCGCACTGCGGGCGGCACAGGCACGTTCGACCGCTGGGCCAACTGGGAGATACTGCCGCAGGAGCTGCTATTCCCCGAGTTCTCCTATGCGGTGGGTCTCTCGGGCTCGGGCGCGCTTGATCTGGGAGAGGGCGAGTTCTGGGTGGACGCGGTTGCCGACTTCGTATTCGGCGGCACGCTGTCGGGCGAGGCGTCTAGCTGCTTCGTGAAGGGCGGCGACGGCAAGCTCGCGCTGACGGGCGCTCTTGCGTCCTTCGACGGCATGCTTGCGGTCGCGGGTGGCACGCTCGCGCTTTCGCCTGCGGAGGATGTGGACCTTGCGGGCGGCATCGCCCTTGAGGCGGGCGCGACGTTCGTCGTGGATTCGTCCAAGAATGTCGTCTTCGCAGGCGAGCTTGCGGGCTCCGGAACGTTCGTCGTCGATGGCGGCGCGTGCGTGACGGTGGCGCGCAGCGACCACTTCACCGGCGAAGTGAAGGTGAAGAATGGACGCTTCCTCGTGGCGGCCGATGCGGCTTCGGGCGCGCAGGGATACCGCCTTTTGGCGGGGCACAGCGCAACGGTTGGCGTAGCCACCGGCACGGCCGACGTCGTACTGCCCGAGTTGGCTTCGGACGACCAGTTGTTCAACGAGAAGTATTTCCGCTTCACTGTCAAGCGCACCTACGGCGACACGATCGTACAGCTTTCGGAGTTCTCGCTCTACGACAAGGACGGCGTGCGCCAGAACCTGAATCTCGCCAAGAGCACAGGCGTCGACGCATCGACCATTGCGCCGGGCGAGTTCTGGACGAGCTCCACGTACTCGTGGGGCGGGAATGGCGGTGAAGGCCCGGGCAATCTCTTCGATGCAAATACCGCGACCAAGGCCTGCCTTGGTGCGCCCGCGCCCACCGACGAGAACGACTCCTCCAAGTACTGCGTCATAACGATGCGCCTGGCGGACAGCGCAACACCCGTCGCCACGTATTCCTTCACCACGGCTAACGATTCCACGCCCGCGCGCAGTCCTTCGTACTGGACGCTCGAGGCGAGCCGCGACGGCGTGAACTGGGAGACAATTGACGAGAAGACGAACTGGCGCAGCGGCCCGACGACCACTTTCACGGAAACAGAGCTCTTCACGCATGCGAAGACCGAAGAGGCGAAAGAGGGCGATCTCGTCGAGAACACCGTCTCCGTTGCGGTGGCGTCCGGTTCAGAAGCGCGCATCTACGGTCCGGCTGTCGTCTCTCTTGAAGGCGGCGCGGCCACTCCGACCGGGCTTGAGCGGCTTGAGACAGACGACTTCGCAAAGTGGACCTTCACCGAGCAGGCGCAGGCCGACTACGACGCGCTCGGCGCGAACGGATTCTGGATCCTCTACGGCGAGGCGAACAAGGCAGGATCGGCGTTCCTCACGGAACGCGTTGACGTGGCGCGGCCCTGGCGCGTTACGTTCACCTACCAGGCGCGCGCCGGCGCCTCGACCGAATGGGCCGACGGCATCGCCTTCTGTATCCACAACGAGGCGGAAGGCGCGGCGTTCTGCGACACGACTAGACTGGGCGGTGCACTTGCGGGAGCTGCCGCGGGGCACGCGACATGCGCGGCGTTCTGGTTCAACCTCTACCAGAAGGAAAACTGCGGCTGGGCGATTGGCGGAACGAAGTTCGAGGCGCCCGAGGGCAACCTCTCGTCCACGGCCGACCGCTTCATCAAGGACGGCTACAATGTGGAGATCATGTGGGACGGCCACAAGCTAGTGGGCCGCGTGTGGCACAAGGGCGCTCTTCTCACGACTCTTGAGAGGGAGGTTGATATGGCCTCAGTCGTCGGTGCAGGCGCGTCCGACTGGGACGGCAAGGCCACGCTCGGCTTCATCGGCGCGACGGGCGGCTCTGCGGCGAAGATGTACATCCGCGACCTGCGCGTGTACACGACGCGCGCCGAGGCGGTTGCAACATCCGTGAGCGTGCCGGCGGACACGGCTGGCGCACTCAAGGTGTTCGCCGATGAAACGGCACTTTCTTCGGTCGAGCTCGGGGCGGGAGCGTCGCTCACGTTCGCCGCAAACGGCGCGATGAAGGGCGCAGACCTCGACTACGCCGTCACCGCCGCCTCGCTGAAGGCGGCAGGCAATGCGCAGGTGGCGCTCGATTCGAACGGCGCCGGCGTAGGCACGCTGAGGCTCGGCGAACTTTGGGCGAGCGGCGGCACGGTGGCCGTGGAGGGCGGCATAGTGACGGCGGCGGATGGAACGATCACTATCGTCATACCGGATACTGCACCCGACGGCGTCATAAACCTCGTCACATACTACCATGCTGATTGGCAGGGTCCGGAGCCGCGCTTCAACCTGGTCGGCGACACGCCGGAGGCCACGAAGTACCGCTACTACCGGGGCTACGCGCGCGGCGGGCGCATCTTCGTGGTGAACCGCCTGGGCACGACGCTCTTGTTCCGCTAGGCGATCTCCGCGCGCCGCAAAACCTGCGGCGCGCCTCTTGCGCCTCTTTTGCCGGCAAAAAATCTTTAATGAGACCACTTGCCCATAGGGGCCTCATTATGCTATAATATCATTTCATTTTTCGAACAGGAGAAGCAGAAATGAGTCAGCATCGCAGCCTGAAAGGCACCAGCAAAATCACATCAAAGCGCAACGTTCTCAAGCGTTTCGAGCGCGTAAACCTGCTTCAGGCCCGCGGCCAGTGGAAGGAAGGCGACCGCGGCCTGGGTCTCAGGAAGACCAAGCCCGAAGCCTGATTTTGTTTTCACCTAAGAGAAGAAGGACAACAGGAAAATGGCCAAGAAGATAATGGTCGACGGTAACACCGCGGCCGCCCAGGTCGCCTTTGCGTGCAGTGAAGTCGCGGCCATATACCCCATCACCCCGTCATCGCCGATGGCCGAGACGTGCGACGAGCTCGCCGCCCATGCGAAGACGAACATCTGGGGCTCGATCCCCTCCATCGTCGAGATGGAGAGCGAAGGCGGCGCCGCTGGCGCCGTGCATGGTTCGCTCACCACCGGCTCGCTCACGACGACCTTCACGGCGTCGCAGGGTCTGCTGCTGATGATCCCCAACATGTACAAGATCGCGGGCGAGCTCGCTCCCACCGTGTTCCATGTCTCGGCCCGCTCCCTCGCGTGCCAGGGCCTCTGCATCTTCGGCGACCAGGGCGACGTGATGGCGTGCCGCCAGACGGGCTTCGCGATGCTCTGCTCCAACTCCGTGCAGGAAGCGCACGACATGGCGATGGTCGCGCACGCGTCCACGCTCGAGAGCCGCGTGCCGTTCCTCCACTTCTTCGACGGCTTCCGCACCTCGCACGAGGTCCAGAAGATCGACGAGATCCCGATGGAGACGATCCGCGCGATGATCGACGAGGAGTACGTTGAGGACTTCCGCCGCCGCGCGCTCGACCCCGAGCATCCCACGATGCGCGGCACGGCCCAGAACCCCGACATGAACTTCCAGGGCCGCGAGAGCTGCGAGAAGTACTATGTGAAGACGCCCGAGATCGTCCAGGAGTACATGGACCGCTTCGCCAAGCTCACCGGCCGCGCGTACAAGCTCTACGACTACGTCGGCGCACCTGACGCCGAGTACGTGGCGATCGCCATGGGCTCTGGCTGCGACACGCTCCACGAGACGGTCGACGCGCTCGTCAAGGAGGGCAAGAAGGTCGGCCTCGTGAAGGTGCACCTCTACCGTCCGTTCTCCATGAAGGACTTCGTGAAGGCGATTCCCGAGACCGTGAAGTGCATCACGGTTCTTGACCGCACGAAGGAGCCCGGCGCCATCGGCGATCCGCTCTACCTCGACGCGTGCGCCGCCATCGGCCAGGCCAAGCAGGAGGGCATCGTCTCCTTCAAGTATCCTAAGATCCTCGCCGGCCGCTACGGAATCGGCTCGAAGGACTTCACGCCTCAGATGTGCGCGAGCATCTTCGCGAACATGACCAAGGAGCAGCCGCTCGACCACTTCGTGGTGGGCATCGTCGACGACGTCTCCGGCCGCTATCTGCTCGGCGACGA
>CAMIVJ010000085.1 GCA_946401765.1 uncultured bacterium
CTCCAGCCGATGCGAAATTGAAGGATGACGGCACCTGCTGGGCGATCACCGAGGCTGGCACGCGCTGCAAGCACAAGAAGGACGGCGAGAGCGACTACTGCAAGCAGCATGCGCCTTCAAAGAAGCCTGCCAAGCCCTTCACGCAGTGCCGCGCGCTGACGTACGGCGGCAAGCAGTGCGAGCGCAAGCCCGTTGAGGGCGGCCGCTACTGCCCGCAGCACAACAAGTAAAGACAGCCGTCAATTGACGGCGCGGAGAATGAGACCCTTGAGGTAGAGGCCCTCGGGGAACGAGAGCGACATGGGGTGGTCGCCTGAAGCCTGGCGCGTTCGCGCGACGATCTGGAAGTCGCGCCTCGCGTCGAAGGCGGCCTCAGCGCATATCTTGTCGAAGAGGTCCGGCGTGACTGCGCCTGAGCATGAGAATGTGGCGAGGATGCCGTTGGGGCGAAGAAGCTTCATTGCGAGGAGGTTGATGTCCTTGTACCCGCGCGTCGCGCGCATTAGGCCGGCCTTCGTGTCGGCAAATTTCGGAGGATCGAGCACGATCATGTCGAACGAGCGGCCTTGGTCGCGGTAGAGGCGCAGCTGCTTGAACACGTCGGCCTCAACATAGTCGCACTTCGTGCCGCAGAGATGGTCGAGGTCGGTGTTGCGGCGTGCGAGGTCGAGGGCGGCGGAAGAAGCATCCACATGCGTCACGGAGAGCGCGCCTGCGGCGCGCGCGGCGAGGCCGAAGCCGCCGGTGTACGAGAAGCAGTTGAGCATGTCGGCGCCGTTCGCTAGCGAGCCGACAGCGGCGCGGGCGTCGCGCTGGTCGAGGTAGAAGCCGGTCTTGTGACCGCGGCGGACGTCCACGAGATACTTGATTGCGCTTTCCTGGATTGGAATCAGCTCTGGCGGCTCCTCGCCTGCGAGAAGGCCTACTTCGTTAGGCAGGGGTGCGTCTGCGGCGGGAGAGGATGGACGCAGCCCCTCGCGCGTGCGGGAGTCGACGTCGCTGCGGTTGTACACTCCGCGGCAGCCGGGAACGAACTGGCGGATGGCGTCCACTATCGCGTTTTTCCAGAACTCCGCGCCTGCGGAGGCGAGCTGCAGCACCACGAAGCCGTCGTAGTAGTCGGCGATCACGCCGGGCAGGCCGTCGCTTTCTGCGTTGACGAGGCGGAAGGCGTTCGTCTCGCCGCGAACCCAGAAGTCGGCGCGGCGGCCTATGGAGGCGGCAACGAGGTTAGCGATGAAGGAGGCGTCAGGAACGACGTCCGAAGAGAAGCTGAGCATGCGCACGCGTATCTGGCTTGCGGGGGAGTACGATCCGTATCCGATGGTGCGGCCTTTGGAGTCCTTGACCGCCACCGTCTCGCCGGATGCGGGGGTACCTGTGACCTCGCGGACTGCCCCTGAGAATATCCAGGGGTGGTGGTGGATTGTGGAATAGTCGCGCTTTGGATTGAGTGTTATGCTGTTCATGGCGACGAATAGTATAGCATGAAAAATGGTTTCAGGGGGTTTTCATCTGTGAAGAATTTTGGTAAAATGCAATTTCCATGTCAAAACAAGACTACAGTTTCTTTCCTCTGATGGAGGTGGCGAAATGATGTTCGCCGCCTCATCGCCGTCGGTGGAGGTGTCGGCCGTGGCCGTTTTCTGCGCGCTTTGCCTGCTGCTTTTCGTGGGCAATGCGGCGCGTGCGCGACTCACCTTCCTGCAGAGGCTGTATCTTCCAAGCTCGGTGATCGGCGGGCTACTTGGGCTTCTGGTGGTTTCTCTCGCGGGCTCATTTCTTCCCGACGGGGCGAGGCCTGTCTTCGACGCGCATGTGAAGCTCGCGCGCGACGTGCCGGGATTCCTCATCAACGTGATTTTCGCCACTCTCTTTCTCGGCAAGGCGCTGCCGCGCATGAAGACCGTCGTGCGACTCGCGTTTCCGCAGCTGTGCGTGGGGCAGATCATGGCGTGGGGACAGTATGTGGTGGGTCTTGGGCTCACTGGATTCGTCTTCAAGAAGCTGTTCTTCGGCGGTTCGCATGTGTCTGAGCTCTTCGGCAACCTGCTTGAGGTGGGATTCGAGGGTGGACATGGAACTGTCAGCGGACTCGAGGAGAGCTTCAAGACGTTCGGCTGGGCCGAGGGCACAGCCCTTGGATACACAATGGCAACGGCCGGCATGATCATCGGCATCGTGCTTGGCATGACGATGGTGCAGTGGGCGTTCCGCAGGGGTATCGTCAAGGAGGTGGTGACCTTCGACGAACGCAAGGCGCACGAAAGAAGAGGCGTGCATCTGAAGAGACGCCGTCCCGACGCCGGCAAGCAGACCGTGATGTGCGACTCGATCGACTCTCTTGCCTGGCACATCGCCGTGGTGGGCCTTGCCGTTCTCATCGGCTTTGGAATGCTCAAGGGACTGCAGGCGGCCGAAGTCGCGCTCTTCCCCGAGGCTGAGACGCGCATCTTCAGGGGCTTCCCGCTCTTTCCTCTCTGCATGCTCGGCGGCGTGCTGCTGCAGTTCGTGACAAAGGCGGTGAGGAAGGATCTTCTGATCGACCGCGGTCAGATGGAGCGCATTTCCGGCGCCACGCTCGACTTCCTCGTGGTGTCCGCCGTTGCCACGATCCAGCTCAAGGTGGTTGCTGCCAACTGGCAGCCGCTCGTGATAACCATCGTGGCCGGCACGGCGTGGAGCGTGTGGGTGGTTATGCGCGTTGCGCCCCGCGTGTTCAGAACGGCGTGGTTCGAGCGCGCAATGGCCGAGTTCGGCCAGGCGACGGGCGTCACGGCCACTGGTTTAATGCTTCTTCGCACGGTCGATCCCGAGAACCGCACGCCCGCCGCGGTGAGCTTCGGCTACAAGCAGCTTCTGCAGGAGCCTGTGATGAGCGGCATCTGGACGGCGCTCGCCTTCACGCTCGTCTTCAACATCGGCTGGTTCAAGGTGTGGCTGATATCGCTCTTCATGCTGCTCGTGTGGGGCGGCGTGGCGGTTTACATCAACCGCGTGAACGCGCGTTCGCACGCCGCGCATTAGAATGCGCACGCCTACTTGCGGTAGCGGTGGGTCGACTCGGCGCGGCGCATTTCCTCGCGCGCGCTTTCGGCCTTGAGGCGGCAGTATGCCTGCCAGCGTTCGTACGAGAGGGTGCCGTCCGCAAGTGCCGCCTTGACGGCGCAGCCCGGCTCGGTGTCGTGGCGGCAGCTGGAGAACCTGCATCCTGAGAATAGCGCCTCGACGTCGGCAAAGGCGTCTGATATTCCATCCTCCGCCTCCCACATTCCAATCTCGCGCATTCCAGGGGTGTCGATCACGAGCGCGCCGCAAGGGAGGCGCACGAGCTCGCGCTCGGTGGTGGTGTGGCGGCCTTTGGAGTCCCACTCGCGCACTTCGAGAGTTGGCATGAGATCATCGCCCGCAAGGGCGTTCACGAGCGACGATTTCCCCACGCCGGAGGAGCCGATGAAGGCGAGGGTACGGCGCGGCTGCACATATTGGGAGAGGTTTTCGAGTCCGAAACCCGTACGTACGGAGATGGCGTGCACAGGCGCGCCGCCGGAGTGCGCCGTTGCTTCGGAGACGAGGCGATCGCGCGTTTGGGCGTCCACGAGGTCGCATTTGGTGATGAGCACGGCCACCGGCGCGCCGGAGGAGCGTCCAAGCGAGAGGAAGCGTTCGATTCGGCGCACGTTGAAGTTCTGGTTGGCGGAGGTGAGGAAGAAGAGGACGTCGAAGTTCACGGCTATAGTCTGCGAGCGGCGTCCTTCGGAGCCTGCGGCCGCGCGCTCGAACTTCGAGCGCCTGGGGAGCGTGGCGAGTATGCGGCTTTCTCCGCTTGGGTTCCACTTGAGCGCCACGAAGTCGCCGGTTGTGGGCACCACGGCGTCGGGGCGGCCGTGGAAGGCTGAGGCCTTCTTGCGGGCCGTACCCTCGCCTGCGTCGCATACGATGCGGTAGTAGTCGCCCCATGTGCCCAGCACGCGCGCGGCGCACGCGCCTGGGAAAGGCACTGGCGCGCCGTCGTAGCCGAAGTCTACCACGGTGGCCCGCTTGGCTTCTTTTGTCGGATTATCTTCTGAGTCGTTGCCCATGACGTCCATTATACCAAAAGGCAGGGTGAAACGGGAGATGCGAGCGCGGCGGTCAGAAGCTGAACTTCACCGCGACATCCGCAGTGCCGTCGGCGCGCGCCGGAACGGTGAAGATCAGCTGGCGGCATCCAGGATTCGGAGAGTCCCACTTGTTGGGGCCCTGTCCGTCGCCAATTGTCCATTCGCCTTTCTGCGTGCCGCACTGTACGAGCGTGATTTCCTTGCCACGCTGGCGCAGCGTAACCCTGTCGCCGTCGACAGTTGGCGCTGCGCGAGTCATCATGGCCCAGCGAATGTTCGCTCCAGGCCTTACGCCCGCGAAAGAGTCACGCAGCGTGTAGCTGCGCCCGTCGGCCGCCATCGTCCCGCGGCGCACCACGCTAGTTGCGTTCGCGTAGAGGCTTGACAGATCGAACACCACCTCCGACGCGCCGCCGCTGCGCTTCACCTCCATCACCTTTGCACTCCCTTTTACAAGCTGTTGGCATCCATCGATCATCGGCACGTTGTGCGCCCAGGTGCCGAGGCGGAATAGCTTCCAGCGGTCGGAGTTCTGCGCATTGCTCCACAGATTCATGCCCATGGACTCGATCTTGTGGTACGGCTCGGCGCCAAGATCCACCGCCCAGCGCACGCCTTCGCTTTCGAGGACGAACGATCCGCCGTCCATGTGGCCGTGCGGACCCGACGGCGAGCCGCCTTTCATGCCGACGAAGAGCGCCTTCGCGTTGTCCCAGCTTGAACGCTGGATCGTGATCGGAACTGGTCCCTTGGCGTCCCACACGAGCGGCGCCTTCGGCTTGATTCCTGCGGGCACGTCGCAGAGCCAGAAGAGCGCGTAGGGGAGCATTCTGTTGCCGCCGCGGTGCGGATTGATCTTGCGCTGGGCCACCGTGCGCCTGAATGAGTCAAGTTCGAAGTAGGCGAGAATGTCGGGGCGGTTGAATCGTTTCGCGAACCACCATGGCGCGCAGCTCGCTCCTCGTCCAGCGCCGCCGTCCGCATAGTTGAAAGTCTCTCCGCTCGGGCCTGTCACGAGGTCTGGATACGCGCCTGTTTCCTTGAAGCCCGGCATTGCGGCAAGGCCGAAGTCGCTGCCGAGCGTGCCTTCGAGAAGCGCCATCGCCACGACGTTGAACTCCGTGCCGTAGTGCCAGTATCCTGGGCCTTCCGGGTAGTTGCCGTTCGGTGCGAGGGCCTTCATGGAAAGTGGAAGCATGTTCACGCAGCGCTGCACGAAGAGGCTTGTCTCCTCGGGGTTCTCCTCGGCGAGGGCGAGCGCGCCCGCTAGAATTCCAGCGTGGCAGACCTGTCCCCAGTTGTTGTGCGCGCGCACCCACCAGCCTTTTGCGAGCGAGGCGTCTAGGCCGCAGCGGCGAAGACCGGCCGCGATCTCCCTGCGGGTCGCGGAATCCATGTCGCTGTAGAGCCAGTCGTATCCTGTGGCGACTGCGAGCGTCATTTCGCCTACGTCGAGGAAGTGGGAGGGGTTCCAGTCGGAGAACGCGCACGCGGCGCGCATTTCGGCGATCGCGCGCTCGAGATGCGCCTTGCTGCCGTAGAGGCGGTAGGCGAGGGCGAGGGTGTTGATGCGGTAGAGAGCGGTGCGGCTAACGCCAAGGAGACGGCGGCCTTCCTTGATGCGCTCGACCGGCTTCGTGTCGAGAAGGGCGTCCGCTCCAGCGCGGACGAACTCGGCGGCGGAAGTGAAGAGGCTGTCTTTGCCGAGGCGCGCCTTCATTGAGGCGAAACCGCTCGCGTCGGCGAAGAGGCGCGGGTGCGGACGCGCCGCCGCGGCCGCAACAAGGCGCGCCACCTCCGGTTTTGCGGTCTTCGGAATTCCGTTTTCCGACGCTGGCTTTGCAGATGCGGCAACGGCCGCGAAGGCCGTGCACAGCACAAATGTTGTTTTGTTCATTGCGTCTCCTCTGGTAATATCGGTGCGGCAATTATAGCAAATTTAGCGGGGAGTGCCTAGTGCGGAGTGCGGGTGGCACTTGACATGGCCGCCGGTAAAAGTGTAAGATATTGCGCCTACGCGGGGAATCCCATGAAGGTGCCACACGGCGGAAGCCGTCGAAGAAAGGATGCTTGCAATATGAAGATTCAGAACATCGCAGTCTGTGCGACGCTCGTCGCCATGTGCAGTGCCGGTGCGGACGTCCTCGACTGGGCGGATCCGTTCATCGGCACCCAGGGAACGGGCCACACCTCTCCCGCCGCCGCGTATCCGTTCGGCATGGTTCAGCCCGGGCCGGACACAGGCCACTCCGGATGGGAGCGCTGCTCTGGCTACCAGTACGGCGACAAGGAGATAGAGCGATTCTCGCAGACGCACCTGAGCGGCACGGGATGCGCCGAATTCACGGACGTAGGCTTCATGCCGTTTGCGGGCGATGCCGACAAGGCAAAGGAACGCGGCCACCGTCAGCGCATCGACAAGGCCGCAGAAAAGGCCTCGCCGGGCTACTACTCTGTCACGCTTGAAAGCGGAGTGAAGGTGGAGACGACGTGCACTGAGCACGTTGCAATCTACCGCATCACCTACGAAAAGGGTCCGGCGCATCTGCTCTTCGACCCCACGTGGGCGCACCGTCCGGTGAAGTCGGCCGAGATCTCGCCCATGAAGGACCGCCGCGTGTCGGGCCGAGTGGACCGCCATGGCTGGCCCGACCATGACTACCACTTTGCATGGGAGGTCTCTCGTGCCCCTTCCGCCGAACACGTGGTGGAGCTTGTGGGCAAAGGCAAGGTGCCGAAGACGGTGTATGATTTCGACCTGAAGGAGGGAGGCGTGCTGTACCTTAAGGTGGCGCTTTCGCGCAGGTCGGCGGAGGGCGCGCGGCGCAACATCGACGCCGAAGTTCCGGGATGGGACTTTGACGGCGTGCTTGCCGCAAACCGCGCGAAGTGGCGTGCGATCCTCTCGCGCGTGGAGGCGAAGGGCACCGACGAGCAGATGAAGGCGCTATACACGTCGATCTACCACCTATGCTTCCAGCCGAACAGGCTCACCGACGCTGACGAGGCGCCGGTGTACTCCACGCTGTCATGCTGGGACACCTACCGCGCCGCCGGTCCGCTATACACGATACTCACTCCCGAGTACGTGCCCGCATTCATCAACTCCATGCTCTGGCACTACGAGAAGAACGGATTCCTGCCAGTGTGGACGCTCTGGGGCGGAGACAACCAGTGCATGATAGGCGTCCACTCCGTGCCCATGATAGTCGACGCGTACATGAAGGGCTTCGAGGGCGTGGACTGGAACCGCGCCTGGCGGTACATGAAGGCCACTCTCACCGAAAACCGCGGCCGCGGCAAGGCCAACTACCATGTGCTCGACAAGTACGGCTACTATCCCTTCGACATCGTGAAGGACGAGAGCGTGTCGCGCCTCCTGGAGAGCTGCTACGACGACGCATGCGCCGCGCGCTTCGCCGAGGCGCTCGGTAACATCGAAGACGCGAACTTCTTCCGCGCCAGGTCTTTCTCCTGGACGAACTGCTTCGACAGTGCAACAGGCTTCATACGCGGCAAGGACTCCAAGGGCGCCTGGCGCGATCCGTTCGACCCGTTCCAGCTCAGCCACGTGAGCAACAGCGACTACACCGAGGGCAACGCATGGCACTGGAACTGGCACGTCATGCAGGCGCCTGAGATGATAGTGCGCCTTCTCGGTGGCCGCGAACGCGCGGTGAAGCGCCTCGAATCGCTCTTCGCCCAGGTCAGCCACAAGGAGGGCCAGGGCCATGTTGCGGACGTGACAGGCCTCATCGGGCAGTACTGCCACGGCAACGAGCCAAGCCACCACGTCATATACTTCTTTACGCTCCTCGGGCGGCGCGATCTCGCGGCGAAGTACATCCGCCAGGTGATGGACACCCAGTACGGCGTGACGCCGGACGGCCTGTGCGGCAACGACGACTGCGGGCAGATGAGCGCTTGGTACATCTTCTCGGCGCTCGGGCTCTATCCGTTCGATCCATGCGGCACGGGGTACGTGCTGGGCGCGCCGCAGATGAAGGAGATCTCGCTTGACGTTGGCGGCGGAAGGAAGTTCCGCGTGACAAGCGAGAGCCCGGGCGAGGCGCTCAGGCGCATCACTCTGGGCGGCCGCGCGTTCAAGGGCGCGCGCATAGCGCACGAGGACGTGATGAAGGGCGTCCATCTCAAGTTCTTGCGCTAGACGTCAACTTCCGCTTGTTCGATGGGGCGTTGTTTGATATACTTTCACGTATTCGCCCGGGTGGGCGGAGATTCTTAAACAAGCGTCAATAGGAGAACGGAGAGTTGGCAGGCGAATTTCTGGTGTTCGATCACGTCACCAAGCGCTTTGGTGCGCTGACGGCTGTGGACGACGTTTCCATCTCCATCAAGAAGGGCGAGTTCTTCTCGCTGCTGGGTCCTTCCGGCTGCGGCAAGACGACGCTGCTGCGCATGCTCGGCGGTTTCGAACGGCCGGACACCGGGCGCATATACCTCGACGGCAAGGACATAACCGACGCGCCGCCGAACATGCGCCGCGTCCACACCGTGTTCCAGAACTATGCCCTCTTCCCCACGATGACGATCTGGGACAACATCGCATTCTCCCTGCGCCTCGCCCGCAGGCCAAAGGCCGAGGTCGAGGAGTCCGTGGACGCAATCCTCGAGATGATCCGCATGGGCGACCACGCCTGGAAGTATCCCAGCCAGCTTTCGGGCGGCCAGAAGCAGCGCGTGGCAATAGCCCGCGCTCTCGTCGACCGGCCGCAGGTGCTTCTTCTCGACGAGCCTCTCGCGGCGCTCGACCTCAAGCTGCGCCAGCACATGCTCCTCGAGCTCGACACGATCCACGACCAGGTGGGCATCACGTTCATGTATGTCACGCACGACCAGGGCGAGGCGATGTCGCTCTCCGACCGGATAGCCGTGATGAACCGCGGCAAGGTAGAGCAGCTCGACACCCCGGCCAAGATATACGAGGCGCCCGTCTCGAGCTTCGTCGCCGCGTTCATAGGCGACACCAACTTCTTCGCCGGCGAGATCGCATCGATAGAGGGCGACTACTGCACCATACAGTGTCCGGGCTTCGCATCCATCAAGGCGTTCAACGACAAGAACCTCTCCGTGGGCCAGAAGGTGCACCTCTCCGTGCGCCCGGAGAAGATCCGCGTGACGCTCAATCCGCCGCCGCCTGAGAAGGGCGCCGGAATAAACGTATTCCAGAGCACGGTGACTGACGTAATATACCAGGGCGTGTACACCAAGTACTGGCTGAAGAGCGGCGAGCGCAGCGTAAGCGTGCTCAAGCCCCACTCGCGCTTTCTGCTCGACCAGGAGTCAATCGCCTGGAACGACCACGCATACATGTGGTGGCATCCGGACGACGGATACATGATCGAGAACTTCAGCGAACTCGACGAGCAGCTCGTCAAGGCGCCACCGC
>CAMIVJ010000086.1 GCA_946401765.1 uncultured bacterium
CGCACGGACTTCTGTAGAGAAACTCCATCGCATCTATCACAAGCGCAATGTCGGCCACGTTCTTCCCCGAAACATTGCTAACCTGCGGACGCGCCACCACGCCGTATTCCCTCTGTATCTTTGCCCATCCGCTTGTCGGCGCGAAAAAACAGTTCACCATCCCATACGCCCTGCGGATAATCGGAGTTCCCAGGCTGTACACCCTCTTGAATATCTCGCCGGCAAGCGACGGACTGATGTTGTCAGCGTCGATCAGAAGCGCCAGGCGCGTTTCGGAAGTTGTTTCCATTCTGCGGTACCCTTTTAACAGTTTCCGTCCAAGGGCTCACTACCCCTAAGACCTGTGTATTCTATCCTATTCGCTGATTGGATGTCAAGTGCCGCATGAAGTTTTCACGGACGAAGACGCGCGTCGAGGGTGGCGGACATTTCTGCAAGGCGCGAACGCTGCTCCGGATCGTCGGCAAGGTCATACGCCTGGAACGGATCCTTCGCCACATTGTATAGCCTCACCTTCGCTCCGCCTTCGCGCATCCTCACGCGAAGCGCCACCCAGTCGCCCTCGCGCACCATCTGCTGAAGCCCGCGCACCTCTCCCTTGCGCGCATGGAACTCTTTGAACGCTTCAGTTCTGCCGCCCCAGGGGAACTCGTACTGCGTATAGACAAGCGACTTCATCGGCTCATAACGTCCTTCGGCTGCCGCAGCGAGGAAATTCATCCAGGCGTGCGACTGCGAAGGCGCACGCTCCACAGTGCCCGGCGCGATCTTCGCCGGCCAACGCACAAACGCCGGCACGCGCATCCCGCCTTCGTACACGTCGCGCTTGAATCCGTCGAACGGCCCCGCCGAGGCGAACGTGCGCGGATCGGCGCCATACTCGTCGGCTGGACCATTGTCGGAAGTGAATATGATCATCGTGTCGCGGTCGATTCCTAGCCGCATGAGATGGCGCATGATGTCGCCGATCGCATAGTCGAGACGCGTCACCGCAGTTGCATATCGCGCCGCCATCTGCGGTAGATTCACGTATGCAGGATCGATCCACGTGTTGCGCTTCGCCTTCGGTTCCGGTTTGAGAGGCCAGCTTACGCCCTCCTTGGGATAAGGCCTGCCGGGCACATGCAGCGTCTTTCTGCATTTGAGATCGTCGCCGCATATCCCAGATCCGTGGACCGTGTTGACTGCAAGATACAGGAAGAACGGCTTCTCCTTATCGCGCGCCAGATGCTCCGAGACGAGCTGCTTCGCCTTGGCCGTGAAGAGGTCGGTCGAGTAGATTCCCTTTGCGGACTCGGTGGCGTTGGTGCGGTTTTCCGTGATGCCCATGAAGGCGTTGCGCACATAGCCGTCGTAGTGGTAGTAAGTGTGGCCGGCCATGTGGTCGAGAAATCCGTAGAAGTAGTCGAATCCCCTGTCGAGAGGATGCGACGTTACGGGCTGCTTCGACTCGCCGCCGCCTGCAATGCCCCACTTGCCCACGGCCCATGTCGCATACCCGGCATTGCGCATGACGGTGCCTAGCGTGTTGGTCTCGGAGAAGGCGCGGTCGAAGCAGTTGTCGCGCAGCGAACATTCGCCCTGCACGCGGCCTGTCAGAATCGAGGCTCGGCTTGGCGCGCACACCGGCGCGGCGCAGTAGTGGTTCGGCATCACGGCGCCCTCGCGGGCGAGGCGGTCCAGATTGGGGGTGCTGATCCGCGGCAGACCTTCCGCCCGCGCGCTCTGCCAAGTAACGCCCGTATCGCCATAGCCCAGGTCGTCTGCAAGGATGAAGATGACGTTCGGCCTGCATGGACGCGCCGCCTGCGCGGCACACGTAAGCGCAAGGCACACCCATGCCACCACCACAATCCAGTTAAACGAGGCGAATCCTCTTTGCACATTCATGAACGGGCCCCTCTTTCATTTGCCAGGCGCAGACGGCGGCCAAGGAACGCGCCGAGCGCAATGCAGGCGGCAATCGCGCCAACTCCTATCGAAAGATACTCTCGAGCGGAGTCGCCAAGCAGCGCAAAGACAAGCAACGCCAAGCCGACTAGTCCGGAATAGATGCTCATAAGACCAAGCGAATCCTTGATGCGCAGATCCGGCCATGCGAAAGACGAGTATACGAGAAATCCAAGCGCAACTGGAACGATGCCGACGAGCCTTCCCGATGCAGCCCCCACTGCCACGAACAGCGTCTGCGCCAACACCGAGACCGCCAACAACTTGAGAAACAGCTGCACGAACCTGCGATGCCCCATTCGCCGTTCCATCGCGGCAAGCGGCACGAAAAGAAAGAATGCGTAGATCAATGCAATCCTTCCCGAAGCCTGCACAAAGGGGAAAGTGATCGCCGTCAGCGGATGGGAAATGTCAAAGCCGCATTTTTGGGCCATCTTCTCAGAGAGTATCCAGAAGTCGCGATAGGGGGAAATGCTATACCCACCGACGCCAGTCGCAATGTCATGGCAGCTGTAGAATATGCATGCCTGCGCAATCGGCAGGGAGAGCGTGAGCGCTATGGCGAAGATCGGCGAAACGGGCCTGACTTTCCGCCAGAGCGAAGGCGCGCCGACAACGAGCCGCACCACGTCGTACAAGATGTCTTCAAGATCGAAGTTCGTGGGCGAGACATCCTCCGGCAGCGAATCAACCATTGTAGCGGCATAGCGCTCACGTGCCTCCGGAGATGTGCGCTCAAGCAGCTGCTTCATTGTCGGCTGATCGGGCTTCGGCGGAGGAGGTGGCGCAAGCGCCTCGTATTCGCCCTTGTCGCACCAAACCGAAAGGCAGCGCCCGCAAACGTCGACCTCGATCTTGTCCTTGCCCGCGCCGACCTTGAGAAGGCTCATGTCGCCGCCACAACCCGGGCATGCGCATCCAGTGCGCTCGCCCGCGCGCGCGGCGGCCGTAAGCGCGGCGATGCTTTCTGCGCCTATGGATTCGCGAAGCGCGGGCAGCGTAACCGCAACGCCGCCGCATGACGGACATCGAAAGCACACCTTGCCCGTTGGCGTGGTGCCGCGCACGAGTTCGCGTCCACACCTTGGGCACATTCCGATGTCCATCTCGTTTGCCGCCATACCCTGCGCCCAGCCTCCATTTCCTCGATTCTTGAACGAGCCATCACAGGAGCGACTGGCCGGAGTCAACGGCGAGGATCTGCCCGGTGACCGATCTCGCCTCAAGCAGAAACGTCACCGCCTCGGCGACGTCTTCGGGCGACGGACGATGATTCAGCAGCACCTCTCCGCCCTTCTCGCGGTTCGCCGCGTCAACGGGCATCAGCACAGGACCCGGCGCGACGGCGTTCACCCTCAGGCACGAGCCGAAAAGGCCGGCCGTCTTCATCATCGAATCGCGCAGCGCCACCTTCGAACGCTCGTATGTCGTTGGCGACGCATCGGCGGCAAGGCGCAGAATGCGCGCGTCGAGTATGTCAACGACGGCGCCTTCGTACGGCGCATGCTCCATGAGGCGCAGGCCGAGCAGAGTGGAAAGCTTCTCTGGCGACTCGGCGTTCACGCGCATCATGCGCGCGGCGTCGTCCGCAGGCAGCTCGCGCGCCGTAGAGAACACGGCCGCGTTGTTGACGATGGCGCAGAGATCAGTCGCGGCGTCGCACGCCTTCTGGAAAAGGCGCGCGGCGCCTAGTGGTTCGGCGAGATCGGAGCAGAGCGGGTTGTCGGCCGCGCGCGAATGCACGAGAACGTTCCATCCGCGCGCGCGCAGCGCGGCGCAGATGGCGGCGCCGATGCGCTTGGCGCCGCCAGTCACAAGAACGCTGCCTCTTGCGCCCATCGCAACTCGTCCGAACTACTTGAGCATCAGCTGCGTGAGCAGCTTCGTGAAGCGTGCGGGATCCGGCACGGCGGAGCCCTCGGCGATCAGCGCCTGGTCGTAGAGAAGCTCCACTGCGTCCTTCAGTTCATCGCCGGAAAGGCCCTTCATCTTCGCGACGAGGGGATGCGTGGCGTTGATCTCGAGAAGGCGCTTTTCGTGGGGGACGTCCTGCCCCATTGCGCGGAGCATGCGCTCCATCGAGGCGGAGAGCGCGTGCTCGCCCGCCACAAGGCAGCACGGCGAATCCGCAAGGCGAGTGGAGAGCCTCACGTCGGCCACGCTGTCCTTGAGCTGATCCTTCACGGCGTCGATGAGGGGCTTGAGGTCTTCAGCGGCCTTTTCGTTGGCCTCCTTCTCGGCCTTCTGCTCCTTCTCGCTGCCGAACTGCACGTCGCCCTTGGCGATGTCAACGAGCTTCTTGCCCTCGTACTCGCGCAGGTCGTCAACAAGCCATTCGTCGACGGGATCCACGAAGAACAGAACGTCGCAGCCGCTCTTCACGGCCTTCTCGATCTGCGGGGAGTGGCGTGCGTCTTCGAGGCGCTCCGCCGTGAGGTAGTAGATGTCCTTCTGGTCCTTGGGCATCGCCTTCACGTATTCGTCCAGGGAGATGCGCTTGCCCTCGGGTGTCTTCGCGGAGAAGTACATGAGCAGCTTCTTGATGCGCTCCGCGTTCGCGTAGTCGGTGCGCAGCCCCTCCTTGAGGATGCGCCCGAAGGTGGCGTAGAAGTCGTTGTACGCGTCGGACTTCTTGTCCTTCATCTCCTGGAGCGTGGAGAGTATCTTGGACGTGACGGCCTGTTTGATCTTGCGGATCACGGCGTCGTCCTGCAGCATCTCGCGGCTCACGTTGAGGGGCAGGTCGGATGAGTCCACCACGCCCTTCGCGAAGCGCAGGTACTCTGGCAACAGCATCTCGAAGTCGTCGCCGATGAATACGTTGCGCACGTAGAGCGAGAGTCCGCGCTTCGTGTTGGGCATGTAGATGTCCATGCCTGCCTGCTTGGGCAGGAAGAGGAGCGCCTTGAACTCCACCTGTCCCTCGCCGGAGAAGTGGATCGTCTCGAGAGGATCGGTGTAGTCGTGGGTGAGGTGCTTGTAGAACTCGTTGTACTCCTCGGGCTTCACGTCCTTCTTGGCGCGCTTCCAGAGGGCGACCATCGTGTTGAGCGGCTTCGGGGGCTCGGGCTTCTTCTCCTCCTCGCCGTCCTTTTTCTCTTCCTTCTTCTCGGGCAGGCCCTTGAAGTAGATCGGATAGGCGATGAAGTCGGAGTAGTTCTTCACGAGGTCCCCGATGCGCCACTCGTCGAGGTACTCCTCGAATTCAGGACGCAGGTGCAGCATCACGCTCGTGCCGAAGCCGTCGCGCGCGCCGTCCTCGATCGAGTACGAGCCGCCGCAGTCGCTCTCCCACTGGTAGGCGGCGCTCTCGCCGCGCTTCTTCGAGACCACGCGAACCTTGTCCGCCACCATGAACGCGGCGTAGAATCCCACGCCGAACTGGCCGATGAGCTCGGGCAGGTTGGCGCCGCCCTTCTCCTTGAGCGCCGCGCGGAACGCCTTGGTTCCGGAGGATGCAATCACGCCGAGGTTCTTCTCAAGCTCCTCGGCGTTCATGCCGCTGCCGTTGTCGGAGACCATGAGCGTCTTGGAGTCCTTGTCGGCCACTATGTCGATGCGCCACTCAGGATTGTCGGCCACGAGCTCGGGCTGCGTGAGCCCGAGGTACTTTGCGCGGTCGATTGCGTCGGAGGCGTTTGATATTAGCTCGCGCAGGA
This sequence comes from uncultured bacterium, assembly GCA_946401765.1. GTDB lineage: Bacteria > Verrucomicrobiota > Kiritimatiellia > RFP12 > UBA1067 > RUG572. The sequence goes on from CAMIVJ010000086.1 coordinate 5,610, forward strand.
AGATCTCCTTCTTCGAGTAGAGCGAGTTGACCACGAGGTCGAGCATCTCCTTTATCTCGGCCTTGAACAGATGATTCTTCTTTTCCATGTTTCCTTTCCTTCTAGTAATACGCGCCCCGGGCGAACGTCCGAGGCGCCAAGCCGCACGTGCGGATTTCTCCGCGCGTCAGGGCACGAGGAAGCGCGCGGTGAGGGCCTTGGCCTTGGCCTTGACCTCCTCCTGCGTCTTCACGTTCGTGATGTCGTCGAGAACGTCCGCGATCCACGTGCCTATGAGCGTGGCCTCGGCCTCGCCCATGCCGCGCGTCGTGATGGAGGCCGGGCCCACGCGGATGCCGCTCGTCTTGAACGGGCTCTCCGTGTCGTAGGGGATGGTGTTCTTGTTCACGACGATGCCGGCGTTGTCGAGGGCCGCCGCAGCGTCCTTGCCGGTGATGCCCCTTGTGGACTTCACGTCCACGAGGAAGAGATGGTTGTCGGTGCCGCCCGAGACGATGCGGTAGCCGCGGTCCTGCACCGCCTTGCACATCGCCTTGCAGTTCGCCACAACGCGCTGCGCGTAGTCCTTCTTCTCGGGGCTCATCCACTCGCGGAAGCAAACGGCCTTGGCGGCGATGATGTTCTCGAGCGGACCTCCCTGCATTCCCGGGAACACCGCGCTGTCGAGCGCCTTCGCCCACTTCTCCTTGCACAGCACCATGCCGCCGCGGGGCCCTCCGAGCGTCTTGTGCGTGGTGGTGGTGACGAAATCGGCGTAGGGAACGGGCGACTCGTGCGCGCCGCCCGCCACGAGGCCGGCGATGTGCGCCATGTCGACCATCATTATGCATCCCGCCTTGTCGCATATCTCGCGCACGCGCTTGAAGTCGATGCGGCGCGGATAGGCGCTAGCGCCGGTGAGAAGTATCTTCGGCTTCACCTCGAGCGCCTGGCGCTCGATGGCGTCGTAGTCGAGCATCTCGGTGGTCTTGTCGACGGTGTAGGGCACGATGTTGTAGATCTTGCCCGAGAAGTTGACGGGCGAGCCGTGCGAGAGGTGTCCGCCCTGGTCGAGGCTCATGGAGAGAATCGTGTCGCCGGGCTTGATGGTGGCGAAGTAGACGGCCATGTTGGCGGCGGAGCCGCAGTGTGGCTGCACGTTCGCGTGGTCGGCGCCGAAGAGCTCGCATGCGCGCCTGCGGGCGAGCTCCTCCGCGGCGTCGACGGGCAGGCAGCCGGAGTACCAGCGCTTCCCGGGGTAGCCCTCGGCGTACTTGTTCATGAGAACGCTGCCCGCCGCGATGCGGACGGCGCGGGACGAAGTGTTCTCGGAGGCGATGAGGTTTATCTCGGTGTCCTCCTGGGTGACCTGCGCCTTGATGGTGGCGTATATTTCGGGGTCGGCCTCGGCAAGGAGCGAGAAGTCGCTCAGGCGCTGCGCGCGCTCGAGCTTCATGCGGCGGCGCGCATGGCGCTCGGCGTCGTCCACTGGCGTCTCCACGAACGCCTTGAGAATCTCGACTGCCGTGGCGGCGTCGGTGCGCTTCTGGCCGAGGCACAGCACGTTCGCGCCGTTGTGGGCACGGGCGATGCGCGCGTCCTCCGCGTCACGGCACAAGGCCGCGCGCACGTTCTGGAAACGGTTGGCGGCCATGGACATCCCCATGCCCGTAGTGCACACGAGCACGCCGAAGTCCACCTTTCCGGCGGCGACCGCCTCAGCCACGGCATCGGCGAAGTCGGGATAGTCGCAGCTATCAGCCGCGAACGTCCCCGCGTCCGTGAACTCAACTTCGGGAAGCGCGGACACTATCGCCTGCTTCAGTTCAAATCCGCCGTGGTCGGCGCCAATTGCAATTCTCATTTTCATCGTTCCTTCTCGCCTAAAGAGATGAATAGTATATCAAAAACCCTTCGATTTCACAACTGCGGCAAAAAGGCGAACGAAAACGGAACTAAAACAGGCAAGCGGTCAAATCAACGCCGATATCGGGCGGCCATTTGTGCCGAGCGACGAATACGGCGTGACCGAGACGGCGAGCAGGTCGCCGCACGGCAGGGTGACTGCCGGCACGAACATCTTCGTGACGCCGCCGTTCGGTTCGCGTCCAGCCGGGAGATTGCACCCCACGGCGAACACGCGCCTCGACACCGGCTCGTCCGCGCCCGCGATCTTCACGTCGTACGCGTACACGCGCGACTCGGGATTGGCGTCGGCAAGCGGAATCGACAGCGTGATCCCATCCCCGCCCTTCTCCACGCCGAGCTTCGCGCCGTCGCGGAACTGCGGCTCGCCGATGCGCTTGGCGAGTTCGCCGAACGAGAGGGGATGCGGCTTGTACCGGCCAAGGGGCATGATCCAGTCCGGACCAAGACTGCCGCCCACTCCGAACTCGCGGCGCGATATCACGAGCATGTCGTCGTACACCCTCACCACGTATCCCTGGCGCGTCTTGCCCACGTCCTCGACGCCCTCGATCGGCACGCCCGCCATCGCCGGCGGAAGGCGCGCAATCGCGCCGAGACCTCCGCTGCCCCTCGGCTCGCACGACGGCACTTCGATGTGCGGGAACGTCGCCCCAGTGAAGAAGTACATGTTGTTCCAGTTGACGCAGCTGGCGTGCCAGTGGCCGAAGAACCCAACGCCGTTCCTGAATGGGGCAAGCAGCTTCACGAGCGCATTGCCGGGCCGCTTGTGCGAAAGCATGAAGAACGGCCTCTTGCTCTTCGCGAGACCGGCCTTCTTGTCCACCTCCTTGACGAGGCGCGCAAACTTCGCCTCCGAGATGCCGTGGTGCCTGCCGAAGAAGTGGTAGCCCTTCACCTCCTTGTGCCACACGTCATGGAACGGCTCGCCCCAGATGCGCTCCCAGTTGCCGGCCATGTCGTCCGCCAGCACGTGCTTCGCCCGCTCCACGGGGTCGGGGAATATCTTCTTCGCCCAGTTGTCGCTGTACTTGAAGCCGTCGGTGTCGTGGTTGCCGTTCACGAAGAGCTTCTCCACCACGTGCCCGTCGGGCGCGCGGTTGTCGGGGAACACGCGCTTCCACACGTTGGCGTGGAACTGCAGCTCCGATATCATGCCGCGGTGGGCCATGTCGCCGCAGTGCACCACGGCGTCCACGTTCTGGTCGCGGAAGTACGAAAGCGCGTTGCGGAAGTACGTGTGTATCCAGCCTTTGCGCGGCTTCCCCGAAAGCGCGGCTGCGGCGAGATGCGTGTCGCTCACGACGCCGAACACGATGTTCGGGTTCTTCGGCGGCTTCCATCCGGGCGGCGCCGCGAACACGCGCCAGCCGCCGCCAACGCCCACTCCCAGCGCCGAGAGCGCGCCCTTCAGAAATCCAAGACGTGATACGTTCATCGCTTTTTCCTTTCCTGCTAATACAGCTTGCGCCCATACACGAGAAGTTTCTGGAACACGATCCTGCTGTCGCTGTGCTCGCCTGCCTTCCACACGCGCACGTACCGCACGCGCGAACCGTCCAGCGGCACCCGCCACGATTCCTCAGGCTTGTCCAGGTCAGCCACCTTCCGCCAGTTGACGCCGTCGAGCGACGTCTCCACGCGCATCGGCAGCCGAGCCGCGCGCTGTTTCCTGTTAGGCGTGTTCACGATCACGATTCCCGTCGCCTCGCACTCGCCGGGGAACTGCAGCCTCACCCATGTACCGTCTCTCGCGCCACATGCGGTCACTGGCTGCCCGAACCTGAACGGACGCGTAGGCGACGCGTCGCACAGCTCCTGATGGCGCTCGGGCTTGTCCGTCGCGGCGCTCTTCGACACCTGCACGAAGGCGTTGGACGATATGAGCACCGCTCCGAAGTCCTCCGTCGGATACGCCCTTCCTCCCGTGATCGGCGGCGTGGGATACAGCTTCTCCATCAGCGCCACCACGTTCTCCCT
>CAMIVJ010000087.1 GCA_946401765.1 uncultured bacterium
TCCAGAGCGGCATCCTCGGCGACGTGAAGGAAGTGCACGTGTGGACGAACCGTCCCGTGTGGCCGCAGGGCCTCAACGTCGAGAAGTACGTCACCAGCCGCACGACGGGCGACGCGATTCCGAAGTCCCTCAACTGGGACATCTGGCTGGGCACCGCCAAGGAGCGTCCGTTCCTCGACATGTATCCCGCCGGCACCGACGTCTATGACCCCTGGAAGCTCGGCAAGCACGTGTATCATCCGTTCACCTGGCGCGGCTTCTTCGACTTCGGCGCGGGCGCCTTCGGCGACATGGCGTGCCACACGATGAACCTGCCGTTCCGCGGCCTCGAGCTGGGCGCGGTGAAGGACGCCCAGTGCACGATGATCGACAGCGAGAACAAGATCGCCTACCCGCTCAAGTCCATCGTGAAGCTCACCTACGCCGAGCGCGAGTCGAAGGTGCGCAAGGGCGTCAAGCTGCCCGCCGTGACCCTCTACTGGTACGACGGCCAGGAGAAGCCCAGCGCCGACCTCATGCCGCAGGTGATCGCCAAGGACGGCAAGGTGCCCAACACCGGCTGCCTCGTGATCGGCACGAACGGCATCCTCTGCTCCACCAACGACTACGGCCAGGAGGCGTTCATCGCCCTCAAGGGCGAGAAGGTGGTGCAGGACACCCGCAACCATCCCGCGTGCAAGGACCTCAAGGCCGTGCGCCCGATCCCGCTCTGCAAGGGCGTGGCCGCCGCTGGCGGAATGGACAAGAGCTCGGGCGCCGCCGCACTCTCGGCCGACGGCCACTACGTCGAGTTCCTCACCGCGATCCTCGGCACCAGCGCCAAGTTCGAGGAGACGAACTCTCGCTGCTACTCCGACGTGGACTACTCCATCCCGATGATGGAGGCGATCCTCGTGGGCACCGTGGCGCAGCGCCTGCCCAACCAGCTGCTCAAGTGGTGCACCAAGAAGCAGCAGTTCGACAACGAGAAGGCCAACTCGTTCATCAAGCCCTACATCCGCAGGGGCTTCGAGTTCTAACGAGAAGCGTCCAAACGCTGCTAAAGGGGACCGCGGCGCCACGCCGCGGTCTTCTTTTTGGCGTATCCCGCCGAACATAAATGCCGGGCTTCATTCCAGAGTCAACGCTCGCCGAGATCAAGGCGCGAATCGACCTGCCAGATCTCGTGCGGTCGTATGGAATCGACCTGCGACGCGCAGGCGCAGACTTCAGCGCGTGCTGTCCCTTCCACCACGAGAAGACGCCGAGCTGCATCGTCCATCCTGACTACTTCCACTGCTTCGGATGCGGCGAGAGCGGCGACGCCTTCAAGTTCGTGATGAAGATGGAGGGCCTGAGCTTCGCCGACGCGGCCGAGAAGCTCGCGAAGCAGTGCGGCGTCGAGATCAAGGTGCAGGCCGACGACCCCGAGGCGCGGCGCGCGGCGCATCTTCGCGCTCGCCTGCTCGAGCTGCACGCCGAGCTTTCGGCATTTTTCTGCCGCTGCCTGAAGAGCGCGCCCGAGGCGAAGTGCGCACGCGAATACATGGCGAAGCGGAATCTCTCGGACGAAATCGCCGAGCGCTTCGCGATCGGCTACGCCCCGCTCTCCGTCGCCGCGATCCAGAAGTGGGCGCAGAAGTACGGCTACTCCGACGAGGAGATGTTCGCCGCCGGCGTGCTGCGCAAGGGCAGGTACGACAACTCGCCCCCGTTCTACGGATTCGGCGGCCGCCTCATGTTCACCATCTGCGACCGCTCCGGCCGCCCGATAGCGTTCTCTGGCCGCATCCTCACGGACGACAAGACGAAGGCCAAGTACTACAACTCGCCAGAGACCGAGATATTCAAGAAGTCGCGCGTTCTCTTCGCCCTCGACAAGGCGGCGCGCGGCATACTCCACGCCCCGCGACGCGAGGCCATAGTTTGCGAAGGGCAGATAGACGTGATCCGCTGCCACGCATGCGGCTTCAACACCGCCGTCGCGAGCCAGGGAACGGCCTTCGGCGTGGAGCACGTGCAGCTGCTCAAGAAGTTCGCCGACTCCGTGGTGCTCGTGTTCGACGCCGACGCCGCCGGGCAGAAGGCCGCCATCAAGGTGGGCGGCGAGTTCCTCGCGGTTGAGATGCCGGTGCGCGTGGCAACGCTGCCGCCAGGCGAGGATCCAGATTCGCTTCTCCGCACGAAGGGGCCAGACGCCTTCCGCGAATGCCTTGGCAGGGCGGAGTCCATAACGAGCTTCCAGATACGCGCGCTGCGCGCGCAGGAGCCAAATCCCGACTCCATCGACGCGATGGCGCGCGTGAGCCGCGCGGCGCTTGGAACCATCGCGAAGTGCCCATCCGCCGTGATGCGCGCCGCGCTCCTCGCAGAGGCCGCGCAGATGCTTGGCGTGCCGCAGGCCGCGCTCGAGGAGGACTACGAGAAGGCGAAGGCCGCCGCCGCTCGCCGCGTGCCGCGCGCCGCCCCGGCGGCGCCGCAGAGCGCAGACAAGGCGCAGCAGGCTGAGCGCAAGGACGACGACTTCCTCGATCCGGCGCGTGCGCCAGAAGCGGCGCCGCCTCCTGCCGAGGCTCCCCTGCCGCCGGCCGAACACGCCCTCTGCGAGCTCCTCTTCGCCTACGAGGGCGATGCGCAGATCGCCGAGCTGACGGCCGCGCATCTGCCGGACCCAGTTCTCGCGCACGAGTTCACGCGCCGGTTCGCGGCGGCGTGGCGCGCGAGGGAGGGCGGCGAGGCGAACGCGTTCTCGGCGCTGCGCTCCGAACTGCCCGCCACGCAGTGCGCGTGGCTTGACGCGATCATGCTTGGAAGGGCGCCTACGGAGCTTTCCGAGCTTTCGCCTGCAGAGATGATGCGCCAGCTGCTCCGCCGCTTGTGGGCGGACGCGCTGCGGCGCGTGCAGGGCCGCCTGCCGGCGGCGTCCACTCCCGAGAACGACGCGCGCCGGCTGATGTACTCCACGCAGATACGCTGCATCGAGCGCGACTCATGGGAGCGCGCCGTCAAACTCCTGAACGCCATAATGCTGACATGACGATGGATAGAGTTCTGATATGCGGCGTGCGCGCCGAGGTGGCGCGCACGTTCTTCCAGAGGCTGCGCGGCCTCATCGGACGGCGATCGCTGCTGCCCGGGGAGGGAATGCTCATTTTGAAGTGCAACGCGATACACACTTTTTTCATGAGTTTTGCGATAGACGCGACGTTCCTGGACCGCGACGACCGCGTGGTTAAGACCGTGCGCAACATCAGGCCGTGGCATCCGTTCGTATGGGGCGGATGGCGCGCCGTGAAGGTGCTGGAGACTGCTGCGGAATGCGGGAGGGATCATGAGAAAGACAGTGAATAGAACGATGCTTTTTGTCGTGGCCGCCGTGGCGCTTGCGGCGGGCGCGCTCATGGCGAAGCCGCAGGAGCGTGACTGGTCGCAGATGTTTCTCGCGCTGAATCCGTCCGTCTCGCCCGACGGAAAGCTCTTCGCGTTCGAGTGGAAAGACCGCGTATGGCTCGCTCCTACGGCGGGCGGCACTGCCGTTCCTGTCGGCGACGGAATGTCGGCGGATACACGTCCGTTCCTCTCGCCGGACGGGAAGCGCATCGCGTTCCTCTCCGACCGCTGGGGCACGCTGCAGCTTTTCGAGATGGACCTTGACGCGGCGGCGAAGACCGCGGGGAACCTAAGGCAGATTACGTTCCACACCGAGAGCCTCTTTCCGTGGGGATACACTCCTGACGGATCGGAGATGCTGGCGCTTGCGTACCGTGACGACGCGTCTGAGACGTCTTCGTCCAAGCGCCTTTCGCGCCGCCCGATTCTCGTTTCAATGCGTGAGCGCAAGGCCGAGAAGCTGCTCTTCGACGTGCCGGCGTTTTGTCCGTCGCTCTCGCCCGACGGGCGCAAGGCGCTTTTCGCGTCCAGAATCGAGGAGATGGGCCTCGAGTTCCGCAAGCGCCACGACTGGTCGAAGACGTCCTACGCCGGCGACATCTGGATGTTCGACCGCGACACTGGCGCGTTCACGCCCGTCGTGAGGCGCAGGGACAACTGCACGTCGCCCATCTGGACGCCCGACGGCAAGGGCTTCTACTATCTCTGCGACGCCGGCGGAGTGCGCAACCTCTATCGCCGCTCGCTCGCTACGGGCGAAGAGCGGCAGATCACCCGCTTCACCGACGACCACATCTTCTGTCCTTCGCTCTCGCGCGATGGGCGCACGATGGTGTTCGCGAAGGGGCTCGACCTCTGGCGAATCGACCCGGAGGCCGAGAAGCCCGAGGCGCGGCGCATCGCGCTGAGGCCGGCGTTCTTCGATCCATCCGCGCCGCGAACGGTCCGCCGCCAGTACTATTCGAGCTTACACAACAACTACGGCGACGGCAACTGCACGTTCCGCGCGGAAGGCGAGGAGGTCGCGTTCACGGCGGGCGGCGACGTGTGGGCGATGAAGCTCGCGGACGAAGGGCGCCAGCCAGTTCTAGTGCATGGCTCATCGCGCACGCACGAGCGCGACTGCGCCTTCTCGCCCGACGGCGATGCGCTCTACTACCTTTCCGACCGTGGCGACGGAACTGACGTGTGGCGCGCGCGCCGGGCCGACGCGAACAGGCCATGGGCATCTAGCACCGCGTTTTTGCGCGAGCGCCTCACGACGAACGACGTGTGCCGCCGCGCGCTCTCCGTCTCGCCCGACGGGCGCCTGCTCGCGTGGCACGACGCGCTCGGGAAACTTTCCTTCGCCGGCCTGGACGGCGTTGTGCGGTCCGTCGCCAAGGTGACTGTGACGGCCTGCGACTCATACGTCTGGTCGCCCGACGGGTGCTATGTGGCGGCGGCGCTCAGGGACGGGTATGGAAACATGGACGTGTGGATCGTGCCCACATGGGACGTGGACGAAAAGGGCGGGAAGGCCCCTGCGCCGTGCAACATCTCGCGCAACCACAAGTGGGACGGCACGCCGGCATGGTCGCCTGACGGGCGCGTGGTGGCGTTTTCGGGCGACCGCACCGCGACGGGCGACACGTCGTACATCTTCTACGCCTACCTCGATCCGGCCGACGAAGCCGCCGAGGCGAACGGCGGCGAGCTCAGGAAAGAGCCGTGCCGCCCCGACTTCGCCACGCTGCCGGACCGTGTGCGTTCCACGGGGATCAAGGGCTACAGGCTTCTGTTCGCGCCTGACGGCCGCACGCTGTCATTCTACTACTACGGCGACAAGAAGCTTTGGACGATCAAGATCCCCGGGCGCATGAAGTCCGAGAAGCTGCTGGATAAGGACGCGAAGCTGGTTGCGTGGCTGAAGGACGGCGACAACGACAAGCTGCTCGGCTCGATAGACAACATTCCGTCGATAGGCGACAAGACGTTCAACTTCGACGTGTACAAGACGATCGACGTGCAGGACTACCAGGAGCTCGCGTTCCTCGCGGCTTGGGCGAACGTGCGCGACGGCTTCTGCGACGCGAACCTGCACGGCGCGGACTGGCCCATGGTGCGCGACAAGTACAGGCTCGCCGCGCGCAATGCGCCGTGCTGGAACTCGTTCTCGCGGATCATCTGGATGATGAACGGCGAGATCGACGCCTCGCATCTTGGATTCTATGCCAACGACGCCACGAAGAGCCGTTGGTCCAATTTCCCGTGGGATAGGGGCTGGAGGATATTCACGACCCATCTTGGCGTGCGCTTCGACCGTTCGCACAGGGGGGAGGGATGGCGCGTGCGGGACGTAGTGCCGCGCTCGCCCGCCGACATGGGCGCGGACGGCCTGCTGCCGGGCGACGTCGTGATGTCGATAGACGGGCGCAAGGTCGAGGCGGGCATGGACTACGCGGACGTCATGACCGGCCCTCTGCCGCACGAGTATCGCCTTCAGGTGAGGCGCAAGGGCAAGGAGGGCCTCCTGGACCGCAAGATCAAGGCGATCACGTTTGAGAGGGCGCGGCGGCTTCTGCGCGCGGCGGACGTCGAGGCGGCGCGTGCGGCGGCGCGCGGGAAGGGCAACTTCGGCTACATCGCGATCGACGCGATGGACGCCGAGAGCGCCGACAGCTTCGCCGACCAGGTGTTCGCGGAGTGCTTCGGCAAGGATGGCCTCGTCGTCGACGTTCGGTACAACTACGGCGGCAGGACGGCCGACAGGCTGATAGACATCCTATGCGGCAACCGCCACGAGAGGATCCTCTGGCGCGGCTCCGACAGGGAAGGGTATCTGCTCGACCGCTACTCGCGGCCGGTGATAGCAGATCTGCCGGTGGTGGTGCTTGCGAACGAGCGCAGCCAGTCGAACGCCGAGGAGTTCGCGCACGCGATGCAGACCTTGAAGCGCGCAAAGGTGGTGGGCGTGGAGACGTCCGGCGAAGTGATAGCCACCATCGACGTGAATCTCTTCGACTATGGCGTGGTGCGGCGTCCGCACATCGGCTCGTTCCTTCCCGACGGAAGCGACATGGAGGGCAAGGGCGCGAAGCCAGACGTGGAGGTGGATCTGACGCCTGCGGACATCGCCGCCGGGCGTGATCCGCAGCTCGCCGCCGCTCTCGACGTTCTCGCCGCCGAGATAGCCAATCGCCAATCTCCCCCTCCGCTCAAGTTCGCCCCAGGGCGAACGAAGTAGGTAATAGGCAACGTAGGCAATAGGCAACGTGAATGGTGAACAGTCGCGTTCCGCTTTGGTATTGCGCGAGGCGCGATGATAATGTATAATATCTCACGTCATGACAATTTCAGATGTAGCAAAGATCCTTGAGGGCTCTCTTGTGGTGGGCGACGCGATGGCGTCTCGCGCCGTGGGGGCCGTTGTCGCGAGCGACCTGATGAGCGATGTGCTGCTCGTGGACGCCGACGACATCCTGCTCCTGACGTCGCTCGCGTCGGATCAGGCGATACGCACGGCCCACATCGTGGGCGCGATGGGCGTTGTGGTGCACGACTCGAAGCCCCTCCCCTCGACGATGAGCCAGGTGGCGGGGCAGCTGAAGATACCGCTTGTGTCGTCGCCGCTTTCGAAGTACGAGAGCTGCGTGCGCCTGCACGCGGCGCTCGAGGCGGAGAGGTCCGCGTAGGAAAGCGCGCGATGGCCGAGGTCCACAAGCCCGTAATCCTGCCCCCGCCCCATGCGAGCGACGACGAGATCATAGCCCGCCACCCGCCGATTCCGCGCGTGACGACGGACGAAGACTCTCCGCTCGTCATAATGGAGCTCCTTCAGCGCATCAAGATACGCGACGTGATGCGCACCGACGTGGTGGTGCTGTCGCGGCGCGACACGATGCGCCGCGCGCAGGATCTGATGCGCCGCAACAGAATCAGCGGAATACCGATAGCGGAGGGGGGGAGGCTGTACGGGATAGTGTCCGTGGAGGACATCATCCAGGCGCTCTCCGGCGGCTGGATCGACGACGTGATAGTGAAGCACATGTCGAACCACCTCATCGTGCTCGAGGCCGACATGCCGCTCGCCTTCGCGCTCAAGTACTTCGAGAACTACAACTACGGCCGCTTCCCCGTGCTCAACAAGGAGCATCGCCTCGTCGGGCTCATCAGCCAGCGCGACGTCACGCGCACGCTTCTCTACGAGCTGACGCTCGAGATCAACAAGCTCGAGAAGAAGGCGATGCAGAACTCGCAGGCGGAGGCCTCGGGCGACAGCCAGGCGGCGTATCTGCTGCGCGAGTGGTCCGTGCTGCACAACGACCTCGAGAACGCTGGCAAGGCCGCGAACGACATCAAGGCGATACTGCGCGAGCACAATGTGGACCGCCGCCTCACGCGCCGCATAGCGGTGGCCGCGTACGAGCTCGAGATCAACATCTGCATCCACTCGCACGGCGGCAACCTCACTTTCATGATCGCGGACGACAAGGCGACGGTGATCGCGAAGGACACGGGGCCGGGCATTCCCGACGTCGTGTGGGCCTGCCAGGACGGCACCTCCACCGCGAACGACTGGATACGCTCACTCGGATTCGGCGCGGGCATGGGCCTTGCGAACTCGAAGCGCGTCTCGGACCGCTTCGACATCAAGAGCGTCATGGGCAAGGGCACCACCGTCACGTGCTCGTTCAACCTCAAGCCCGGCGGGGAGTAGGAACTGGCGGCATGGGCGAGGCTACGTCAGCGGCGCGCGTCGTCGTGCTGGGCGGCGGCAGAAGCGGCAAGGCGGCCGCGGCGCTTCTTCGCAGGGAGGGCGCCGAGGTGACGGTGCTGGAGGGCGACGTGCCGTTTCCCGAAGGAGATTTCGGCCTCTGCGTGACGTCCCCCGGCATTCCGCTCGACCATCCCTGGCAGCGCGCGGCGCGCGGGCGCGGCTTGAAAGTGGTCTCGGAGCTGCAGCTCGGCGCGGAGCGCTGGCGCGCGCGCGGCGGGCGCATGTTCGCGGTGACGGGCTCGAAGGGCAAGAGCTCGGTCGTCAAGATCGTGGCGGAGGCGGTGGGCGGCGTTGCGTGCGGCAACTACGGCCTGCCGCTCTGCGACGTGGTGAACGAATGCGACGAGCGCGGGGCGGACGGCGCGGCGGGATGGGCCGTCGTGGAGGTGAGCTCGTTTCAGATGGAGACCACGGATCTGCCGCCTGACGCATTCGAGGCTGCGGCGATTCTCAATCTGCAGGAGGACCATCTCGACAGGCACGGCAGCGCCGAGGTGTACCATGGCCTCAAGCGGCGTCTTCTCGGAATGGCGCGCGTGAAGGTGGACGGCACGGTTGACGCCTCGCCCGCGCCTGGCGGCGAGGCGCTGCTCGCGGGATCGTACTTCGACAATTCCGTCCTGCTCCGGAACGGGCTCTGCGCGGTGGCGCTGATGCGCGCCGCAGGCGTGGCGGATGGCGCGATCGCGGCGGCGTTCGCGCGCTTCGAGCCGCTGCCGCACAGGATGCAGACGGTGTGCGGGGATGGCGGTGCGCTGTGGATCGACGACTCGAAGGCCACCTCTCTCGCGGCGCTTGCGGCGGGCGTGGAGATGGCCGCCGCGAGGCTTGGCCGCGCCGAGCCGGGCTCGAAGCCGGGCGTTTTGCTCGTCGCAGGGGGCCTTTCGAAGGGGGATGATCCATTTTCTGTGATTCCGCGCTTGCGTTCTGGGGTAAAAAAAGTGTATCTTATAGGGCGTTGCGCAGAACAGTTCTTTCACGCGTGGCGGGAAACCGTGCCGTGCGAGGTCTGCGGGACCCTTGACCGGGCGGTCGAGGCAGCCCGGCGCGATGTCGTTTCCGGCGAGGCCGTGCTGCTCTCTCCGGGCACGGCGAGTTTCGATCAATTTCAAAATTATGGTGCCCGCGGCGATGCGTTCGCTGCTCTCGTTCGTGCGGGGGCGTGACGGCGGCGCGGGGCCAGCAAAAACGAGGAAGAAGACAATGAAGGTGCAGAAGCTCGGATTGGTTCTGAGTGTGAACATGGCAGCCGCCTGCCTTATGATGCAGGGCTGCAAGGCGGTCAAGGACGGCAACACGCCGCTTCCTCCCGACACGACGGTTGTGGTGAA
>CAMIVJ010000088.1 GCA_946401765.1 uncultured bacterium
AAGAAGATGTTTTTCAGTTTGTTTTTCATGTCTGTTCCCCTGAAATTATCCAATTGGCGCACCATGCCCGCCGGAAGAGGGCACACTACACCTATCGTTCGGTCAAGATTTTACCATAATCTGACCGAAGTGTGAATGAAAAAGTTTGGGAGTTTGAAAGTTTGAGCGTCAGGCTCTCAGCCAGAATACTCAACGCTCCTGAAGATCTGTGTACACGCCGCTGCGGTAGGATAGCTCGCGGCCATCGCAAAGCTTCTGCGTGAGCTTCTCGAGGTTGATCGAGCCTTTCTCCGGCACAAGGAACCTCTGCACGTGGCCGTCGACAAAAGCCACGTGTCCAGCCCAATGACCCACCTTCTGCTTGTGGTTGAAGCCAATGACTTCCTTGTCGTCGTACTGGAGCACGGAATCTCCCTTGTCGCCCTTCTCGTTGAGATTGGCCTGCAAATTGAACTCGGGGTCGTCCACGCCCTGGATTTCCGCGAATAGAAGCACGCGGTCGGGCGCGCTGAAGTGGCCGTGGCATATTCCGTTCCACGTGCGAAGCGGATCCTTGCCGTCATGGGCCCAGCCGAATCTGGCGTTCATCACGTAGCTCCAGCCGGGAAGGCGCTTGTTCTTCTTGTAGCACTCCGCGGCGTGCACAGGGCACTGATAAAGCTTGCGGCTGCCGTTGACGTGGCTCCAGAGCCTGCCCTGCGTGAGCGCGTAGCGCAGGCCGTCCTGCGCGTTCTTGTTCTTGAAGTTGTCCTCGGAGGAAAAAGGAATCTGCGCGCCGACCTGCTTCTCGCCCAGCTGGCGGGCGATCCAGCCGTGGCGCTTGGCGATGCCCACGCCGCCCATGCCGTAGGTGTAGTACAGGAAGGAGCCCGCCGCGGGATACGCGCCCGTGTGCGGCTGTTCAAGGTCCTGCATCGCGTAGCTGTTGGCCGCCTGGGCGAGAGCGCGTATGTTGTTCATGCACTCCGTCGCGCGCGTCGCTTCGGTGGTGCCGCTGAAGAAGCCCAGCATCACCGTGGCGAGAATGCCGATTATGGCAATCACCACGAGAAGCTCAAGCAGCGTGAACGCGGACTTCGAGCTGGAGATCGACTTGCCTTGCATGTGAGCTCCTCTCACCCTACCTTGCCGAGGGCGATAATCGTGAACACCATTGTGAAGATGGCCACCGTCTCGACGATGCCGAGCGCGCCGAAGTAGTTCGTGAGACCCTGCCCGGTCTCGGCCTGCGCATCGCACGCCGCCGCCGCCGCGCGACCCTGGAAGAGCGCCGAAAGGCCGATTCCAAGGCCTGCGAAGATGCCGAGCAGCACGCACGCGAGGCCAGCGCCGGTGGCCTTGTCCTTGCCGAGCATGATGAACATGAGAATCATTCCATACAGCGTCTGCGTGATCGGCGCGCCCACGAGGCCGAGCAGAATGAACGGCGCCGGCTTGTTCGCCGCATAGCACTTCTTCCACGCGCCCACAGCGGACGACGCCGCGAAGCCAGTTCCGAATGCGGACCCCGCCGCGCTGAGACCAAGGCACGCGATCGCGCCAGCTACTATCATTGGATCCATTGTCTTTTTCCTTTCTGTCAGTTTTTCCTAAATGGACTAAATGCGTATCCCGCCCACGACACGCCCTTGTGGTTCGAGAACTCGAGAGTGTTCAGGCGCACCGCATGCACAAGAATCGAAAGCCCGGCCATCGCCAGGTTGAGCCCGTGCCCCACAATGAGTATCGCCACCATCGCCACGCACATCACCGCCTTGAGGGCCATGGAGTCCGCACCCGCCACGAGTCCCGTGGCCATGCTGTTGAAGTTCTCCGCCACCTTCACGCTCGCAAGGCCCACAGCGAAGAGGCGCACGTAGCTGATGATGTCGCCAAGCGCGCTCATTATGTTGAGCGGCAGCATCCCAAGCTCGATTCCCCTCGACTTCAGCTCGCTTCCCTTCAGCGTGAAGCCAAACACCATCACAAGCGACACGCCGAACATCCAGAACGCCCACTGCGGCACGCCGCCGAATATGCCCACGATCGAGTTCGTGACGATGTACATGAAAAGGAGCACGCCCGCCCATCCGAACTGCGCTATGCACGTGCGGTCGTTTATGATCTGGATTCCGCTCCAGATGCGCGCGAGCATCAGATGCGACACGCCTATCGTGAAGCAGAGCAGCATCATGTTGGAATAGCTGGGATCGGCAAGCCACTTCACCGTGGGCCAGTCCTTCGCGAACGGGAAGCCCGCGCCGAACCACGTGTTCGAGAGAAGCCCCCACACGACGGTCGCCGACGAGAACACGGTCAACAGCGTGAGCCAGCTGCGCACAACGCGCGGACGATGCCCCACGCCCTCCTTCGGCTTCGTCTTGCGCCACCCCCACAGCGTGGCCGCAAGGAAGATGAGGCCGTACGCGCCAT
Organism: uncultured bacterium; assembly: GCA_946401765.1. Lineage (GTDB taxonomy): Bacteria > Verrucomicrobiota > Kiritimatiellia > RFP12 > UBA1067 > RUG572. The sequence goes on from CAMIVJ010000088.1 coordinate 2,413, forward strand.
CGCCCACAAGCATCGCGAAGAAAAGCGAGAAGTAGCACATGAACGGCACCGAGACGTCGCTTTCCGTGTACCCCGGCGCAATCCCAAGACCGGCGAACAGCGCCGCCACGGGGCGGAACAGCTTGGGCGGACGTATGAGCGTAGGAGGCGTCTCATCCCCCTCCGGGTCGCGCAGCAGAAGGCCCCATGCCTTTGTGACGGCCTTCGCCCTCAGGCGCGGAACGCTTTCCACCGGCACCCATCCCTCGATCCATGACACCGCTCCCTGAGTCTCAAGCACATCGCGCGCCGCCTCGAAGGCAACACGGTCCTTCAGCTCCGGATTGCGCGCCGTGATCCACGTCTCGTCCGTTGCGGCAAGCTCCGCCTCTAGCGCCACAACCTTCGCCTCCGCCTCCGCGAGAAGCCTCTTCGTCTCGGAAAGACGCACCTTTGGAAGAGGATCCGGCAGCTCGCAGACTTTCGAGAGGTCGATGCCGCGCGCGATCAGACTGCGCGCAAGCTCGGGATCGAAGTCGCCGTACGGCTCGTAGAGCGCGATCTGGCGGCGAAGCTCGTCGGCCTCGGAAACGGCCTTCTCGCGTTCCGCCGCCAGCTGGCGCACGTCATCCACCGTGCGGCGCACTGCGGCAGTCCCAGCCTTCGGCGGCGCCTCGCGCTTCGCCTTCTGCACGGTCCTAACCGCCTCCGCCGCGCGCTCAAGTTCGCCCTTCGCCTCCACGAACTCGTTCGACGAGCCGCGCGAGAGGTCCACATGCACGCAGCCGAGATCGCGCAGCGCCTCAAGCGCCTTGCCGCTTTCGCCCGCCACGCAGAGGAGCGTGAGATGCTTCATCGGCACGATCATGCGGCGCCCTCCTCTTCATCGGACCCTCCGGGCGAACGGCTCTTTGCGATCTTGCCGCGCGTCACGGCGGCGGTCTGCTCGTCGCCGATCGCGATCTTGATCACTCGGATGTTCTCCCGGCATTCGGGGATCTTAACCTTCTCGAAGAGATTCACGCGCTGCGATGTAGTGCGCAGCTCCTCAGTGACGAGCTCGCGCTGGCGCTCAAGGATCAAACGCTCGCTGCGAAGTGAAAGTACGTCCGTGAGCGCCTGCGCCGCATCGTCCAGCCAGGCCGGCGTCTCCCACAGGTCAAGATCCTTCACCTCCACGTCGATGCCGTCGAACACGGGTATCTCGACGCCGGCGATGTTCGCGGCGCCGCAGCGGATCTCCTTCACGGACACAAGCCCGTCGAGCGCGTCGCCACCCGAGGCGAAGAGAGCCACCCACCCGTCCAGACGCTCCCGCACGGCACGCTCGCGCGCCGCCACGGCCTCGGCCTTCGCCGATATTCCGGCGATCTCGCCCTGCAGCTGCTGCTTCTTCAGCTGCAGCATGGGCAGAAACCGACAGAAGCGCTTCAGCGCATCCGTCTGGGCCTTTAGCTCGGTCTTTGTGAGTTTGATTTTCGCCATGGACTCTCTTCTGTGGAAAAAGTTCGCCTTACATTATACACCATTCGCGCGCGAGAATCAATCATACTATGAGCATGCAGTCGCCATAGCTGAAGAAACGGTACTGGGCCTTCACGGCGAGCGCATAGGCGATGAGCATGCGCTCGCGCCCCGCCAGCGCGCTCGTCATCATGAGAAGCGTGGACTGCGGCAGGTGGAAGTTCGTGAGCATGCAGTCGCACACCTTGAACTTGTACGGCGGGTAGATGAAGATGTCGCTCGCGCCGCTTCCCGGCACAACGAGCGGCTCGCCCTCGCCCCTCTCGCGCGACGCAACCGCCTCGAGCGTGCGCACGCTCGTGGAGCCCACGCAGAACACGCGTCCGCCGCGCGCCTTGCACGCGTTCACCGCCTCGGCCGTCTCGGGCGGCACCGAGAACGCCTCGAAGTCCATCACGTGCTCCTCGATGTTCTCCGCCTTCACTGGGCGAAAAGTGCCCGGCCCCACATGCAGCGTCACCGCGACGCGCTGCACGCCCTTCGCGTCAAGCGCGGCGAAGATCTCAGGCGTGAAATGCAGCCCCGCCGTGGGCGCGGCCACGCTCCCCACATGTTTCGCGTAGATCGTCTGGTAGCGCTCGCGGTCCGCAGCCTCCTCCTCGCGCGTCCCCTCCCGCCGCACGTACGGCGGCACAGGGGTGCGGCCGAACTCGTCGAGAAGCGATGCGAGCGGACGCCGCCCGCGGAATGCCGCGCGCCACATTCCGCCGCCCAGCTTCACCTGCAGCTCCACCTCAAGCTCGCCTTCCGGACCGAACACGGCGACCTGTCCCTCGCGGCTCGGCCTCCCCGAGCCGATCATGCAGTTCCACACGGTCTCCTCGCCCGCAAGCGAAGTCTCGGCCGCGCTCACCGCCTGCTCCGCATCCACTGCGGCGGCGCTCACCATCAGCACCTCCACCGCGCCCGGCGAGTCCTTCCACACGCCAACCAGCCTCGCGGGGAACACCTTCGTGTCGTTCACCACCAGAAGGTCGTTCGGCGTGATGTACTCCACGAAATCGCCCACCATCCTGTGCTCGAGCATTCCCGTGTCGCGGTGAAGCACCATCATGCGGTCTTCGCCGCGCTTCTCCGAGGGATGCTGCGCTATGAGCCGCTCGGGAAGCGGATACCAGAACTGCCTAGTCTTCACGCCTTGCGCCCTCCGCGCGCGCGGCGGAGTCCGCGCACGAAATCCGCGATGCGCTTCATCGCAAGCTCGATCTTCTCGTAGCTGGTGGCGTAGCTCATCCGCACGAATCCCTCGCCGCACGCGCCGAATGCAGAGCCCGGCACGCACGCCACCTCGTGCTCATTCAGGAGGCGCAGGCAGAACTCCTCCGAGGAGAGTCCCGTCGAGCGTATGCACGGGAAAACGTAGAACGCGCCCTTCGGCATGAACGTCTCAAGCCCCATCGCGTTCAGCGCGCCCACGATGAAGTCGCGCCGGCGCTGGTATTCGCGGCGCATGCGCTCCACGTCGTCGTCGCCGCGGTTCATGGCCTCCACGCCCGCATACTGCGCGAGAGTAGGCGCGCTCATGATGCCGTACTGGTGGATCTTCATCATCGTATCCACCACCTCGGCCGGGCCGCACGCGTAGCCGAGGCGGTAGCCAGTCATGGCCCAGGCCTTCGAGAATCCGTTCAGAAGCACGAGGTTGCCGCGCAGCTCCGGCAGGCTCGCGAACGAAATCGGCTTCGGCGCCTGCCTGCCGCCCGCAGCAGGCGGATACACGAGCTCGCCGTACACCTCGTCCGCCAGCAGCAGCAGGTCGTGGCGCAGCACGAACTTCGCGATCGCCTTCAGGTCGGCGCGCGTGAGCGTGGCGCCGGTGGGGTTGCACGGGAAATTCAAGAGCAGAGCCTTCGTACGCGGCGTCACCTTCGCCTCGAGGGCATCGACCGTGAGGCGGAACGAGTCCTCCGCGCGCGTCTCAACGCTAACGGGCACACCATGCGCAAGGCGGATCGTTGGCGCGTACGACACGAAGCACGGCTCGTGGTAGAGTATCTCGTCCCCGGGCGAAGTGATGGCGCGCACAGCTAGGTCTATCGCCTCGCTCACGCCCACCGTGACAAGCACCTCCTTCTTCCAGTCGTACTCCGCGCCGAGGCGGCGCTTGACGTAGGCGACGATGGACTGCCTGAGCTCGGGGGTGCCGAGGTTGGACGTGTAGTGCGTGGCTCCATCCTCAAGCGCCGTCACCGCGGCGCGCGAGATGTGCCAGGGCGTGTCGAAGTCGGGCTCGCCCACGCCGAGCGAGACCACGTCCTTGCGCTGCGCCACTATGTCGAAGAACTTGCGGATGCCGCTTTTCGGCAGCTCCGCCACATGCGGGGCGATGAAGCTTCTTCCTGCCACTTGCGCCACCTCACACAATCGGCAGCCGCCCGTCTTCCGCAAACGCAGCCAGCACGCCCTTCGCCTTGTACGTCTTGAGCATGAAGTGCGTGGCGGTTGAGAGAACGCCGTCGATCGTGGAAAGCTCGGCCGAGACGAAATGCGCCACGTCCTGCAGCGAACCGCCGCTCACGAATACGAGAAGGTCGTACGCGCCACTCATCAGAAAGCACGCGTCCACCTGCGGGAACTTTGCGATCCGCTGCGCGATCTTCGCAAAGCCCGTGTCTCTTGCCGGCGTGATCTTCAGCTCGATCACCGCAGTCACCTTCTCAACCTTCTTCTTCATTGCCTGTCTCCTTCGTTGAACGCCGTATAGTATAGCATTTATAGTGCCTAGTGCCTAGTGCCTAGTGCTTAGTGCCTAGTGCCTAGTGCTTAGTGCCTAGTGCCTAGTGCGGGAGTGACTAGTGCTTGTTCGGCTGGCCGGTTGACCGCTCGGTGTCTACTGGCACTCGTCATCAAAGGTCAAGCGCCAGCGGAGCGAGCAATCAGCCGATCAGCCGATCATCCGACCAGCCGAAAGCCTGGAGGCCGTCCCCCAAAAGTTCAAACGAAGCATAGGCCCTTGGGTCACGGCATTGGCAATAGAGCGACCCGTTCGCCCTCCGGCAATCCGGCGTTGATGATCTCCGCCGCCAATGCCGCCGCATTCACCGTGTTTGTCTCGGCGCACATGTGAAGGACAAGGTTCTTGTAGATCAGGACATCTCTAACACTTGGGTTTCCATGCGATGAACATAAAAACAACATATTTGTGGCCGAGTCAAGATTACGGACAGAAAGATTAAGTGCCTGCGTCAGGGGCGTCCCTGCTGTTATCAAGGCCTTACGCTGGGCGAAGCCATGTATTCTCGCCTCCTTGCCGTTGGCACATCGTTCAAGATATCCTTTTGCAAGACTCTTCTGCGCATTCGTCGTTGAAACCACATGAAAATACGAGCGGTCATCTGTAGCAAAAGAATATGAGATTCCGCACACAAGAATATTGGTTGGCATAGTCCAGGTATTGCAGACTACCGTTTCATCTCCATGCGTCACTCCCATCAATGCCATAAGATGACGGCCCTCCTGACGGGTTCTACTCTCTCCCAACTCCAAAGGGGGTGGCGTCATAAGACTCCGATATTCATCCAGAGACCATGTTATGACATTCGTGTCCAGACCCATTCTGACTGCATATTCCCTGTTTGAGGCCATGATTTCTGCCAATACTGGTATTCTGTTTGTAACCTGGAACGCTTCGTACTCCATAATCACGTTTGTTGGAGGTTTCATAGATTCCAGTATGCCGGCCCACACTTCATCAAGATTGGCCTCGCTCCCATACCACAGATTCGTCTGATCATGCATTTCGGCATCTGTGTAGGCAATACACCGCAACAAAATAATCAAACTGGCAACGAAAAGAAAGAATGATTTGTGGCGTACCATGGCAGCTCCTTCACTTTCACTTTAGATTGTAGTTGAACTTTGGACTGGCATCTTCAAGCTTGATACCTATCTGGTATCTGCTGACCCTCCGCTCATTCTCAGTTGAATAGTCAATCACTGATCTCAGATAATCGTTAATCGACATCGTGCCCAGACAAGGGCCAATGCAGGCATCAAATACAAAGCCATTGCCCACCCATACGAAGACGTGCGATCCAAAGCAGGAACGCTGCGTCTCGTCGGAAGAACAGATTTGCGCGCGCAACACGGTATTGGTCATCAATAGCGTGATATTATGGCCTTGATTATCGACTTCGTCCTTCAGATATTCGACTTCATCAGCCAGTTCGTAAACTGGATTGTTACACAGTCCAACTCCTACGAGGTTTACTGTGTTGATATAGCCAAACGGCTTCATTTCAGCAAGTTGTGCATTTAATCCGACCATCCTTGCAAAAGTCGCCACGCCGTATGCCTGATCATAGCAGTTGACCCGGCTCTCACCGTGCGCCATATATCGCGTAAGTTCAAAGGTGCCATTCGTAGACCAGTAATGAGGCGCTGAATCTACAGTGTCGTACCTAAATCCCATATTGTGGAAAAGATTGGATGTTATGGCAACCATAATCTCTGGCGGATTGTTTTTACCCTCCAGAAATGCGCTACAGAAATCCAATGCATTCGTCCACAAGTTGGTCTCGCAGAAACCATTCGGCGTCCATGGTGGCTTTGGATAGGCGAGAAGCGTATAGACCATATGCGGACCAGTGGTGGCGCAGGCAAACTCCGTCACGGCAGACCCGTTCATCTGCTTAACCTTCCACTCCCATCTGTGGTCTGCCTTGCGAACCATACGCGCGATTGGTGCATCCATTGAGAAATCTGTCCATGTGGACTCGCCGTCCACAAACGCCACCGTCTGCGCTCCAAGTCTACCAAGAGGCGAATTCGTGCCAACCGTATCGGCGCACAACACTGCGGAATCAAGCGAGGGTGAGACCTTGAATCTTGCCTTGACCGTAGGCACGACATTTCCTGCGTAGCACACAGGATCGTTCTTCAAACCATCTCCACCCGTCCACCACTCTCCGTGCGAAGCGTCGAACATCTGGCTCGCATTCCGCCTAATGCTGACGGCGTCATTCGTGCAAACAGTGGAATCGTGATTGAACTTGATCTCCTCCACAGTGAACTTGTAGGCAGAAAGTATAGCCACTTTACCTTCACCTGTGAAGATATCGCTTGACGAATGCACACCCAGAAGACCATCAGGATCGGACACCACAACTGATTGCGGCACATTCAGGACATTTAGCGTATAATCGTAGTCCGGTCCCTGCTCGCGGCTGGTGGCTGCATGAGCAAGGCGCACTTCATAAGACCATCCTGGCTTGAGCAATGCCGTACGGGTCTCACATTGCCCATAGGCCGCATTCACCCACGAGAAAGCCCGTGGAGGCTTCCCCGCCCCACTTCCGGCCATTGGAGAAGCGGAAAGCAGATACTTCTCGGAATGGCTTGTGCTATGGTCGCCAAAATAGAACTGCATGGCAATGCGACTATTAGGTAGCCCGCCGTCTGTTGCGTCCGCCGGATCACTGCTCTGGGCGACCTCTGCACCATCATTCACGCCATCCCCGTCCGTGTCGCGTCCATCGGGAATTCCGTCGCCGTTCCGGTCACTGCCATCTGGG
>CAMIVJ010000089.1 GCA_946401765.1 uncultured bacterium
GTGGAGCTGCGAGACGGGAATGGCGCCTCATACGGACGCGCCACGGTGCCTGGCGGCGACGGAAAGGCCGAGAGGGAAGTGTCCATCACGCTCGACCGCCCCTTCCCCTCCGGACGCAATGCGGTGGTACTGGGCTTCCACGGACGCGGCGGGGCTTTCGGCGGCCGCAACGACGCCGATATTTTCGACGTCATCTCGTTCAGATTCTCTGACCGCTGAGCCCAAGGAACAAGCAAGAGAGACTGTGCAAATAGTGGTTTTCAGCACAAGTCATTTCACATGTATCCGCACACATGAGCTAATGCCGTCGGCAGTGGTGCATGAGACGAGATGAGTGCCGGGAGTTGGAGTCCAGGCGAACGGCGCGAGGCCAACGGTCTCGCCGCTCGGCGCACCGTCCACGAACCACCACAGTCTTCCGTCCGCCACATTGCCCACCACCTGGCACACAACCTTCTGCTGAGGCAGTCCAGGCACGAGGCAGAACGTGGCGTCGTTCTCGGGCTTGGAGATGGAGAGCTTTTCCGTACGCCCCGCGATGCCGGAGAACGCCGCCAGATAGGCGTCGTTGCGCACCACGAGGCGTCCATCTGCGTCGCGGCCGTGCACGCCGCAGAGAGCAGATGAGCTATGCCCTGCGATGAACCGCCCCTCCTCCGTCTTCGGGCAGTCCGGATTCGCCGGAAGTCCCGTGAGTGCGCAAACCATGCGGGTCTTCACGTCACTAGGCTCCACAAACCAGGGTCCACGCCCGGAGGGATACAGCGAGCGCGCGATCTTCCATGCTACAGGCGCGGCTGCCTTTGCGCCCACGAGCGTCTTGTCGCCAAAAGATCCGAACTTGTGCCCGCACCACACGCCCACCACGTACTCGGGATTCCAAAGGACGGTCCATGCGTCGCGGTAGGCGGCGCTGGTGCCGGTCTTCCACGCGAAGCGCGGCGCGGCGACGTCCGCCATGTGTCCGAGCGAGGCTGTGCTCCGCTCGTCGCCGGAAAGCATGTCCGAGACGAGATGGCTTGCGCCATGCGAGAACACCCGCACGCCTGGCTTGCATCCCGCGCCCGCAACCTCGCTCTTAAGCGCGCAAGGCGCGCGGTACTCGCCGCCTCTTGCGATTGCGCCATACGCGCCAACAAGCTCGAGAAGCGTCGTCTCGACGTTGCCTATCGCCATTCCGAGGCCGAACGACTCGTCGTCGCCATCCATGTGCGAAAGGCCAAGCGTGCGCAAAGTGGTGCCGAAGCGCGCCACGTCCACACGGCGCAAAAGCTGCACGAACGGAATGTTCAGTGAGAGGACAAGCGAGTCGCGCAGTGTCACTAGGCCGCGATAGCGCCCGTCGAAGTTATCGGGCGCGTATCCCTTGTACGAGAACGGCAGATCCGCAAGGCGCTCCTCTGGCGTCACGAGGCCGCGGTCCATCGCAAGGGCCGCGAGAAACGGCTTGAGCGACGAGCCTGCAGGACGCGGCGCGCAGGCGGTGTTCACCTGCCCGTTCACCTGGTCGAAGTAGTTCCCGCTGCATGATAGCGCCACCACCGCCCCAGTGTCAACGCGCATTACCACGGCGGCTGCGGACCACCCTCCGTGCCGCGACGCTCCTTCCACCGCCTCCTCCACGATCTTCTGCACGTCGGCATCCAAAGTAGTCTCGAAGTCGCCTCCCATTCTCTGCCCGGCTCTGTCCCTTCCTAGCCTCTGCATCGCCCAGTCGCAGAAGTACGGCGCGCTGAACGGACGCGGCGCTCTGCAAACGACCGGCCTCACGGCCGCGGCCGCCTTCGCCTGCTCCGGCGTGAGCATCCCCATCAGCTCCATGCGCCGCAACACGTACTCCCTACGCCTCAGCGCGCGGTCAAGCCAGCGGTCAGGACGAAACCGGCTAGGCGCCTGCACCATTCCAGCGAGCAGCGCCGCCTCTCCTGGCCCCAGATCCTTCGCCTGCTTCCCGAACCATCCGCTCGCCGCCGCCTCGATTCCTATGAAGTTTGATCCATACGGCGCCCGGTTCAGGTACTGCGAGATGATCCACTTCTTGTCCTTCTTACGCTCCATCTTGAGCGCCTTTATCGACTCAATCGCTTTCCACTTCAGCGTCTTTGGATGCGGATCGATAAGCCGCACGGCCTGCATTGTGATGGTTGAAGCTCCCGAAACGCGGCGTCCCGTGAGGATGTTCTGCACCGCCGCGCGCAGAACGCTGAGCGGACGCACCCCGCAGTGCGTCCAGAACGTGCCATCCTCCGACGCCACTAGCGCCTTCACGATCCAGTCGTCGGCATCCGCCTTGTAGTACGGTCTGCAGTCCACATCCCCCTCGCCCAGCGACACGCGCAGAACCTCTCCCGACGAATCGCGCAGCACCACGCCGCCGGGATAATCGTTCGCGCCCTCGTCGGTCCAGTCTATCATGCACCATGCAACGGCGAACGCGACCACGCCCGCCACAAAAGCGGCAGCCGTGGTCCAGCATAAGATCTTCAACGCCAATTTCAATCTTTTCTTCGTCTTCTCTCGCATTTTATCTCACCTTGAACAAAATCACCGTCTGCGGACAAGCCACCCGTCCGCTTCCTCATCTATATGCTATTCGCATCCCGAGCACTTTTCTTACATCACAAGTCAAAACAATTTTCGCCCACTTCTTGTACTTGGCTAGTCGGCTACGTAGTTGAGCGCTGGCGCGCGACCACTGAAACCGTGCGTGACGTCAATCGCTGACGCGATCCATCGCGGCGCGACGGCGCATGTTCCCGAGGCTGGCGCCTCGGCCAGCGCCGCCTCGCCGCGATGCGCCTTCGGCTTGCCGTCACGTACGGACGAGGAAGCGGCCTTCGGCCGACACGGAATGACTCAGAAACACTTCTGAACCAATTGCAGAATCGTTAATGCTTTCGCTATTGGAAGTTTATGAGTATGAGAGATTTACAATAACTCCAAGACTCCGAAACTCCAAGCAGCAATAACACTTTGGAAACAATTCCCAACTCTCAAATCCTCCTGTTCTCCATGCCAAAAACACAGCCAACTGCTTTTTCGAAGAAAGCCGACTTTCTGTGCCATTCCGCGTCCCGCGAAGCGGGCTTCCGCGTCCGGGCACAGGTCGAAACCCGCAGGGTTGCGGTACGACGCGGCGCGGGCGGCGAGGCGAAGCCTCAAGCCTGCACGCGCCGCGTCGTGCCGCAAATCGCCGCAGGCGATTCGGCATGTGCCCGGCTTCAGTGGTCGCGCGTCAGCGCCTCGCATCATATCGCATTAAGTAAACCACACTTCTTCGTCAATTGCATCGCATGCTGCCGCAGAATATATGGTACAATATACCCCGATGGGCGAAACGCGTATCGCCCGAGTTCACTAGATGCCAACAAGAAAGGACATTCACCATGAGATTTCTGCTTCTGGCCGCATGCGCCGCATCGGCGATCGCCTTCGCCGAGATGCCCAAGGAGGTTTCGAAGGCGCCCCACAACACCGCGCGTGCCGCGCAGCCTTCTCATGCACCGAAGAGAGTCCTCTTCCTCGGCGATTCGATAACCGACAGGCACCACATTGGATGCACGAAGAACTACTGGGGTTTTCTCGGCGAAAGGCACGGCTTCGCCCCGCTCGTATATGGCATCAACGGGCAGCAGTGGTGCCACATAGTCGGCCAGGCGAAGGCGTATGCGAAAGAGCACGCCGAGTGTCCCGACGTCGTCTTCGTCTTCGCTGGCACGAACGATTTCAACGACAACATCCCGCTCGGCGAGTGGTACTCAGTCGCCGAGGAGAAGACGAACCGCAACGGACGCGAGACGACACTCAGAAAGCGCACAATCTCACGCGATGAAAGAACTCTGCGCGGACGAATCAACGTCGCGATGTCGCATCTCATAGAGAGCTTTCCCGCCGCACACATCGTTCTCCTCACGCCGATTCACCGCGGCTACGCGACGTTTGGGGCGAGGAACGTGCAGCCCGACGAGTCGTACGCGAACGAACTTGGGCTCTTCATCGACGACTATGTGAACGTCGTCAAGGAAGCAGGGAACGTCTGGTCCGCGAAGGTAGTCGACATCAACGCCGACGCCGGACTTTATCCGAACTCCAACGCGCACGTTCCATTCTTCTCTAACGGCAACCGCGATCGGCTGCATCCATCGGCCGCCGGACACAAGCGCATCGCGGACGCGATCTCCGCCGCCGTAGGCACTTGGCTTGAATAGAAGTTCCGTTCACGTAAAAGACGCCTCTAGACGCCGCAGGCAATTCGGGCAAAGGTTGTGAAACGGAGACGTGCCCTTGTGGACTTCTTGCTGGCGGTGCCGGCCAACTTTTACTTTGCCCGAAGCAGCTCCAGCATCTTCCTGTCGATCTTGCGGCCGCAGATCTCGATGTACTCCGCATCGGGGCGGCCGGAATCGACGAAGCCGAACGGCCCGTCGTAGTCCCATATCGCCCAGCCGTAGCCGCGCGAGCGCCACTTCTCCATGTTGCTCTCCATGAACTTCAGCGCAGATTCATGGTCAACTCCGCAGGCAACGCAGCCGAACTCGCCGATCATTACGGGATATTCCTTCGGAACGCAGTCCTGCAGCGAAAATTCCTTCGCCTGCTTCTCCTGCACCCAGAGCATGTCCTTGTCGTCCGGTCCCTTCGGCCAGCGCGGCACAGGCCCGCTGGCCTTGCCGCGGAATCCGTAATGCGTGAACTGGTGCGGCTGGTAGCCGCGGAAGCACTGGCCAGTGAGCGGCACGTTGAAGAAATGCTTCACGGGAACCTTGCCTGTGCTTATTCCGTCCAGCCAGACGAACCGACCGGGATCCACCTTGTGTATTTCCTCGACCGTCTCGCCGAACACCTTGATGAACTCCTTCTCGTTGAAGCCCACCGATTCGTTCACGAGGTTGAACGTCAGTTCAGAATTCGGAATGCCCCTGTAACGGCGTGCGAACTCGCGCCAGATGCGCTTGAACGCCTCCTGCGCCTTGGGATTGTTCTTCAGCGTGATGACGACATCCTGATAATAGTAGCGATAGCCAGGCGCGCGATAGAGACAGAGCATGATGTGGACCTTGTGCTTGCGCCCGTACTCGATGGCGTTGTCGACCTTTTCAAGGCCGTCCTCAAGCCAGTGCTCCCAGTCGTCCGCCGACAGGAAGAACCGATAGTCGATGGGAAGGCGCGCGAAGTTGAGTCCGCATTTCTCAAGAAGCTCAAACTCCACCTCCTCGATGTAGCGTCCCGGCGCAATGGGATCGGACACATTCCACGGCGGAAGAAGCATGGAGATTATGTTCGCGCCGCGCCACTTGCCGTATGCGGGGATTTCTGGCGGCGTGTCGCCATCGGCAAGACGGCGCGTCAGGATTCTCTGCGTCTTGCCGCCAACTGCCACGGCGAACTGCGTGGGGCGCGTGAGCGTGAGATAGTCGGCGCGGATGCGGTCCGGCGAAAGCGCAGCCTTGGAGAGACGCACCTCGTCGATGTAGCCGCAGAAGAAGCACTCGTGGCCCTGCGGTTCAAGACGGACGGCGTCGCCGTAGTGCCCGATCGCAAGCGGCCAGTCAGAGACCGTCGGCGCGAACACGGCCCCGCGCTTCGTGCTTCCGAGGCGGCCGTTGTAGTAGATGCGGGCCTCCTGCGCCACGCCGTCATAGACCACCGTCACATACGCCCAGCCTTCATGGAAGGAATAAAGGTCGCTACCCACGTTGCCCTTTGTGCAGAACATGAAGTTCGTCTTTCCCTGTCCACACGCATAGACATCTTCGCCCCCGCGCACCACAACGTCAATGCCCTTTGGATGGCCCTTGAACGGCTTGGAGGAGATGACGCGGGCATATCGGTCGCCAACGTCCTTTTCAGGGATTGCGCTGTTCAGAAGGAACGAGACAGTGAGCTTGCCTGTCTTGCCATAGGCAGTCCAGCGGTCGTCCTTCGCCACCTGCAGGTACGGGCCGGACGTCGTCGTCTGCGACGCCGAGAAATAGCACTTGCCCACTGGGCCATCGGCGTGGATGAACTTCCGCATGTCCTTGCCGCGAAGCACGGCGTCAAGCCCGTTCTTGGAATCCTTCGTGGCCCCATTCTTGAACTTCGAGAAGTGCCACACGGCAAGATAGTCGTCGTTCCAGGCCGTGCGTGGCGAAGAAGTGAACGTCTTCGCACAGGATAGGCCCCACCGCGCCGTAATGGCGGTCGACTTCGTCAACTCAGGCACGCGCACCCACACATAGGAATCTCCGTCCGGATTCCATGTATCGATCTCGTGCGCGAGCTGCTTGCCGTCTGCGCCGAAAAAGGCGATGTCGCTCCCGTCGACGGTCGAATCCCTGTAGTCGAATCCCGTAAGCCCATCAGGAATCTTGATGAGCGCAGGAAAGTTCCTCAGCGTCTCTTTGCCCTCGTAGCCAGAGAACGTCAACCGGCACTCATTCTGCGCCAGCGCTGGAACCTTCACTTCCGCTGGGCAACTGTCGCCTCCGGCCTCATGGAGGCCAGAGCGGCGCACATCGGCGGCATGTCCAACGGGCACCCCGCCGGCCAACGTGGCACCATACATTGATGCAATAAAGGCAAGGAGAACCGTAAACTTACGACTCCCTCGATTAATGGACGTTCCTGCAAGCTTTGCCATCTACATCGCTCCCATTAGACCAAAACAGCGTTTGACGAATATTCTACCAAAAACCAGTTTCACATGGTACAACTTTTGCGCATTGCATTGAACCTTCACACCGCGCGCCAGAAATGCTACAATATCCGCCATGACACGTGAAACAAGGAACATTGCCGCATACGCCGCGCCATTTGCCGTGTGGATCGCCCTGCAGACGCTTCTGCCGGCGACCGCGTGGGCCTATGCCGTGCGCTCGTTCGCAACGCTTGCGGCGTTCGTTCCGCTCGTGATTCTCAGGCGCGGCGAAATCCCCGTTCCGCCACGTGCCATAATGCAGACCTCCGCCGGACTGGCCACAGGCACGGCAGTGTGCGTGATGTGGATCGCACCCGACTATTCCGAATTCTACCGCACCTGGTTCTGCTGGCCGATAGGCTCTCTTCCGCCGCAGTCAGGCGACCCTTCGCCATACGATCCTGCCGTCTGCGGCTGGTGGCTCACGATCGCGAAACTTGTGGGCAGCGCGTTCATAATCGCGCCCGCGGAAGAGCTGTTCTTCCGATCGTTTCTCTACCGCTGGCTGCAGAAGCGCGACTTCCTCTCCGTTCCGCTCAGCCAATTCGACCTTTCCGCGTTCCTCTGGACGGTGTTTCTCTTCACGCTCGAGCATGACCGCCCGCTGGTCGCCGCCCTTACCGGCGCCATCTACGGCATTCTCGCCATCCGCCTCGGCATTCTAAGCGCAATCGTAGCCCACGTGGCCACGAACCTTCTTCTGGCCATCTACGTGATACGCTACGGAATGTGGGCGTTCTGGTGATCTCAATGGAAGGCGAGAGGCGAGAGTTCGTGATTCCTTCGGAGGGAATCGACAGGCTGGACGTGTGGCTCACGAGCCAGAACGAGGGCTTTTCCCGCGCACGCGTGCAGGGCCTCATGAAGGCGGGCATGGTGACGGTGAACGGCGCAGTTGCAACACGTTCCACCGTGCGCACCGCGCCAGGCGACGTGGTGGCGATGGAGATTCCCCCGCCGGTCCCCGCCGAGCCCGAGCCGGAGGACATCCCGTTGAACGTGATCTTCGAAGACGAGGATTTGATCGCCATCGACAAGCCCGCCGGACTCGTGGTGCATCCCGCGCCAGGACATCTCACCGGCACGCTCGTGAACGCCCTTCTGCACCACTGTCCATCTCTCGGCGGAATCGGCGGCGTGGCGCGTCCAGGCATCGTGCACCGCCTCGACCAGGACACCTCCGGCGTCATCGTGGCCGCGAAGTCGCAGCGCGCCATGGACGCCCTTGTGCGCGCATTCTCGTCGCACACCGCAATCTCGAAGACATATCTCGCCATAACGCATGGCGTTCCCTCGCCACTTGAGGGACGCGTCGAGAATCTCATCGGACGCTGCCCGTTCGACAGAAAGAAAATGGCCGTCGTCGACCGAAACGGCAAACCCGCCATCACTCTCTACAAGACGCTCGGCACGAAAATCATCTCCAACGCCGCGCAGCCGCTCTCGCTCGTTGAATGCACGATCCTCACGGGCCGTACCCACCAGATACGCGTGCACATGGCTTCTTCGATTGGATGTCCAATAGTGGGCGATGCAGTCTACGGGCGTCCTGGATGGGACAAGCGCCTGATGCCGACACCCGCACGCCAGATGCTTCACGCCCGCCGTCTTTCGCTGGCGCATCCCGTCACGCGCCAGCCACTTGTGCTGGAAGCGCCACTTCCCGCCGACTTTCAGCCATACCTTCCTGTCATGTACTCTCCTCCCACATGAGGACTCTGCGGGAAAATCACGAGGAAGTGAAGAACGACTGTATCTCCTCCAGCTGCGGCACCTTGGCGAGGATGAACGCACGGCATGCAGCGTAGATCTCGGCCGCAGAAGACGCCGCACAAATGGCCAGCGCCTGGTTGGCCATCTCGCGCAGCTCGCCCATCGTCAGAGCGCGCAGCACCTTGCGCAGCACGGGGATGTAGCTTGCGCCCATTGAGAGCTCAGTCACGCCCATCCCAACCCACAGCGAACCAAGCACGGGGTCGCTCGCGGTCTCGCCGCACACGGCCACTGGTATGCCGGCGGACTGCGCCGCCTTCACCGCGAAGTCCACAAGCCGGAGCACTGCGGGATTTGTGGGCTGGTATAGATAAGCCACCGTGGCATTGCCGCGGTCGGCTGCGAGAGTGTACTGCACAAGGTCGTTTGTGCCGATGGAGAAGAAGTCAACGGCGCGCGCCAGCTGGTCGGCGCAGAGCGCTGCGGACGGTATCTCTATCATACATCCCTTCGGCATCTGCTCGTCGAAAGCCACGCCCTCTGCGCGGAGTTCGTCCTTGGCTCGTTCAAGCTCCGCGTTCGCCTCCTGCAGCTCCTGCATGGTGGCGACCATCGGCCACAGCACTGCCGAAGGGCCAACTGCACTCGCCTTGAGAATCGCGCGCAGCTGCGCGCGGAATACGCTGCGGTGCGATAGCAGCCAGCGTATGGATCGGTTGCCGAGAAACGGATTGGGCTCGCGCACGCCCTGGCGGCGCATTGCCTTGTCGCCGCCGATGTCGAGGGCGCGAAACACCACGCGGGCCGACTTGCCCATCGCGGCGGCGGCGCGCACGGCGTCGGAGTAGACCTCCGTCTGCCTGTCTTCGGAAGGATCGCCGTCTCCGGCGAGCCAAAGGTACTCGCTGCGGTACAGGCCCACGC
>CAMIVJ010000090.1 GCA_946401765.1 uncultured bacterium
TGCTGCCGCAGATGAAGTGGGTGAACTTCGGCGGCGGTCACCACATCACGCGCGCCGACTATGACGTTGACGGCCTTGTCAGACTCTTGAATGATTTCCACGCGCGCCATCCGCATCTCGAAGTCTATCTTGAACCTGGCGAAGCCGTGGCGCTCAACGCCGGAACGCTCGAGTCGCGAGTTCTTGAAATTCAGCCCGTTGGCCCAGACGGCATATCAAACGCGATTCTCGACGTGAGCGCCGCCTGCCACATGCCCGATGTTCTTGAGATGCCCTACACCCCCCGCATCATCAATGCCACGAACCACGAATCACGAACCACGAATCATGAGCCACGAGCTTTTCTCTACCGCTTCGGCGGCCCCACCTGCCTCGCCGGCGATGAGATAGGCACATACCGTTTCGACCATCCTCTGCACGAAGGCGACACCGTCATATTCGAGGACATGGCCATCTACTCGATGGTGAAGAACAACACCTTCAACGGCGTGAACCTTCCCGACATCGCAATCCGCCACGAAGACGGCCGCATTGAGACGCTGCGCACGTTTGGATATGATGACTTTGCTTCGCGGCTCGGGTGAAAGTTGCTGGTTTCTAGTTTCTGGTTTCTGGTTTCTAGTTTCGGGTGTTAATGTGGGCGGTAGATGATGAGGGGGCGGTTGGTTGTGATTGTGAAGGAAGTGCGGGTGGCTCGGTTGAGAGTGCCGCGCCACAGCGAATCAAGCGGCACACCGTCGAGCGGCCATTTCAAACCGATTGAAGTCGCCTGCGTTCCGTGCGAGGGCGCGAACACCGAGACTGCATCTCCGGGCGTGCTCTCGTAGGTACGCGTGTTGGTTGCAACGGTGAACACGCCTGCGTTTGTCACGAGCATGATGTCCGGTGCCTCGCGTGCGAAGTCGATTAGGCGAAAAACGTTGCCGAGAAAATGGTCGTCGCGCAGGCCGTCAGCACCTAGAATCGCAATCCCCTTCTCGCCATAGCGCGCCACTGCCACGCAGAACGCCTTCGCGAGGTCGTTCGTTTCCTGTTCGGCGACATGCACGAACCTCTCGCCGAGAGCGGCCTTCTGCGCGTCGTCGAGAGAATCGCCATCGCCCACGACGAGATCGGATTCGCGTCCAAGCGCAATCGCCTTCGCGTATGCGCCGTCGCAGCACACCACGCGCTCCGCCGCCGCGAAGAGCGAAAGCGGTATCGAATGCGATGGCATCGCGCCATTCGCGAGAATGACGGTGGCTTGTTTCACCTTGGACTAGCGAATGTAGATTATGGTGCGCTCTCGCACCAGAATGGCCGTCTTGCCGTTGTCCTTTATGCTGACCTTGTATCCCTTGACGTTGACGCTCTTTGCCGGGCCGATTATGCCGCCGTCGGCTTCGGACCTGGCGATTGTCCAGATGCCACTTGCATGGCCATCGCCCAGCATCACGATGTCCGCCTCTCTGAGGTCGAGCGTGCCGGATGCGGCAAGCATGTCGCCCTCGTCAAGACGCAGTTCGCCGACGACGACGGTGTTGGCGGCGAGCGTGAGCGTGCCTGCGGCGCCGTCGCCGCCGGGCATGAGCGCGCTGGTTACTCTGAGCGTGCCATTCACGATCGTGCCAACGCCGGAGACATTGCCCAGCTCCTGCGTATGCCCGCCAAGGTCCACTGTCGCTCCCGCGGCTACGTCAAGGAGGTCAAGCGTGGGCTGCGTCTCGAGCGTGGCGTTCTCCGAAAGCTTCGGCAGCACGTCCGGACCATACATGTTGTTCGCGGCGAGCTGCGCCCCGGAAAGAGCCGCGCCCCACACGCGCACTTCGTTGTAGTCGGCCTGCGCGTCTTGGTCGTTCCACCACGAGTGGCCGAGCCTGAAGCCGTCCTGAATGATCTTGGAGGTGGTCCAGTTCGTGCACTCCTTCGTCTCGCTGCCTATCAGCTCGCCCGTCCTGGCGTTGAAGATATACGCACAAAGCGTGGAAGAGTTTCCATCGCCCTTGGGCGTAACGGCGATGGCCATGTGATACTCCACGTTTGCGGTGAGGAGAGTAGTGCCGACTGCATAATTGTCGGACCCATCCGCGCCGACGGGTCTGAAGGAAGGATAATTGGGAGAAGCCCCCCTCCTGTAGCCCATGATAAGGCCCGACGTTCCATCGCCAACGGCGTCGTTTGCCTTGCCATTCGTGCCGAATGCGAACGCCTGGCACCAGTTCACAAGAGTCTGCGGCGTGGTCCATAGTTCGATCGTGAACGGCACGTCGCCGCCAGGGACGATGTTGGAGCCGAGGTCGATCCACGAAGTGCCGCGCGCGCCGCCGGCGAGGCGCACGGAAGTGCCGTCTTTGTACACAGGGAGCGTGGTGCCCTTGAACACCGCGTCGTTGCCGCCCACCAGATCCTTGCCGTTGCTGTCGTTGAAGCTCCAGCGGTGCAGCAGATAGTTGTTGGCCACCAGTTCGCCCGAGGCATCGGCGGGCACGACGTTCCCCACGGTTTCGCCGGGCAGCGTGTCGGGGCCGAGCATCGCGTTCGCGGCGAGCTGCTCGTCGGTGAACACGCCGTCCCACACGCGCACCTCGTCGAAGTTGCACGAGGAGTCTGCGTCATTCCAGAAGGAGCGCCCGAGCAAGAAGCTGTTCTGCACGAGACTCGCCACTGTCCAGCCCGAGGCGTCGTTGTCTATCGTCCCAAGCAGAACCCCGGTGGCAGTGTTGCGGATGTACACCCTCACGCGCGAACCGCCCACGCCGTCGGGCGTGATTGTGAGCGCCACATGGTATGGCACGTTCACCGCCATCGTTCCCGTGCCCTCCACGTTGGAGAGCTTGCCGATCACCTCGAGCGCCGTGGGGCCGGAGGCGTTGCTCTTGTTGTAGGTCATCACCAGGCCGTTGCTGGTGTCTTTGCCAAGGCAGAACATCTTGCACCACGAGCGCGTGGTGCGCAGCGTGGTCCAGAGCTCGATCGTCACGTTGTTGGACGGCAGCTTGTTCGCGCCGAGGTCGATCACGCTCGTGCCCCTGTTTCCGCCCTCCATGTACACCTGCTTGCCGTCATCGGTGAACGAGACGGTGCCGGTCTGCGTTGCCGCGACGCCGGTCACAGCGTCATTCAAGTCGCCGTTGAAGCTCCAGCGGTGCGCCAGGACGGGCTTCGTGCTCGTGGGCAGCACCAGCTTGCCCTCGTTAACCTTCAGCTTCTCCACGGGCGGCAGAGCGTCCATCACCAGGCTGCCCGTTCCCGTCTTGGTGATCGTGCCGCCGATCTTCTTCTCGCTGAAGTTGGACGCTGTGGCTATCACGTTGTTGTTGCCCACGTCCAAGGTCATTCCGCCGTCGCCAACGGAGAAGTCGAACGGACCCTGGAAGAAGTTGTAGCGCAAAACGCCGTCGCCCGGCACCTGCAGCGTTCCGCCGTCGAAGGAGAGCGACGCACTGCCAGTACCCTTCCAGATGTAGGGCGTAATGAGCTTGCCGCCGTCGTGCACGTTCACCCTGCCCACGCCAGTCGCGTTCTGGCCGATGTTCAAGCCCTTGGGCATGTCGGCCACAGCCGTGCCGCTCACGTCAAGAGTGCCATCGCCATCCTCGCCCACGATGCCGACGTAGTTGGGCGAAGTGTAAGAACCGCCGGTCATCGTGTACACGCCCTTGCCGCCGTTGAAGCGGCCGATCGAGAGATAGGCGTTGCACTGGAATGTGCCGCCGTCCTGTGTGAGCGTGCCCTGGCCGTATCTGCCCACCTGAGTATTGTTGTAGGCCATGAACGAGCCCTCGTCGGAAATCGTCACCGCGCCCTTGCTGCCGGCGTTGGAGGCAATGCGCCACTCGTTCTTGGACGACATCGCGCCGGTGCCGCCAAGGTACAGCGTCCCGTCGCCGTCTTCGCCCACTATGATGCCCTGCGATTCAGTTCTGACGGTGCCGCCGGTCATCGTGTACACGCCCTTGCCGCTGCCAAAGCGCCCGATGACCATCCAGTTCTGAGGCACGACAACGTTGCCGTCCGTCTGGTAGAACTCGCCGAGGCCGTACGAGCCCATCATGAAGTTCCAGCCTACGAGGAGAAGACCGCCGTTCATGCGGTACACGCCATGGCCTCTGCCGGCGCTTTCCCATCCGCCGATCGAACTGTCCGTACCGCCCGAAAGCAGCATCGCACCGCCGTTCTGCACGAATTCGGCGTCCTCGTAGTCGGCCATGCGCAGATACTTCGCCTGCATCGCGCCCGCGCCGGACTTCACGATCTTCACGTTGTCCGCAATGGCCTTCTCGATCGTACGCGAGGTCAGCTCGTCGCCGTAGTCCACATTCTCGCCCTCGGGCACGTCGAGCACCATGGCGCCGCCACCGCCCTCGCTGCCGTCCACGATCTTCTCCCATCCCGTAAGCGACCTCGTCTTGAGACTATGGCCGTTGAGGTCTATCTGGCCGTCGTAGGCCATCTCAGCGGGCTTCTCCGCAACCATCACGCCCTCGAAGATGTTGGACCTGTCGCCGCCGGCGTCGGGCTGGCGCAGCTGGAACGTATATGTGCCTGCGTCAAGCTGCACATAGGCGTTGAAGACGTACATGTAGACCGAGCCGGGCTTCACAGTGCCCACAAGATTCGTGGTGCCGCCGGCCTCCACCAGCTCCACGTATGTGGTTATCGTGTTGCTGGCATTGCGCACGGCATGCTTGAACGTGACGCGGTAGGAACCTGCAGGGAGCGCGCCCAGCGACTGCTGCGCGAGGGATTCATTCTGCATGAACAGGGCGTATTCGCCGATCAGGTCTCCGGCCATGGAAGTCCACGTGGTCAACGGCTTGCACAGGCCCGCGCCGCCGCTGAACGTCCAGTTGTCGCATTGAAATCCTTCACGCGAGGCGTACGATCCCCACGTCTGATCTGTCGTCCGGCCTTCGAACGTGCCGTTCTTTATCAGATTGACCAAGGCAGGCTCCAGGCCGGAGAGGTCGCTATCCGCCGCGAGCTTCGCGCCGTTCTCGAACACCACCCTGCCGCAGGACACAGCGGAGGCGGCGGGGATGTTGGCGGCGAATTCGCCGGAGAAGCGGACAATGGTCTTCGCGTCGGGAACGGCGTTTGCCACAATGTTTCCCTCGGCGTCCCTGCACGTCCAGCTCGCAGCCGAGGCCGCGTCGGAGCTGGCGTCGCCGATCCAGGTGGCGGTGAACACTTCGCCCGGCTTGTAAACGAGAATCGACTTGCCGTCGCCGGAAATCGCCGCCGTGTAGCCCGTGGCGGCAACTTCGCCGTCCTTCACCTCCACGAAGTCGGCTATCGCGGCGCCGTCGGGCAGTTCAATGCCGTCTGCCGCATCGATGCGGAACGCGCGGAAGCGCGAGACGTCGCAGGCGATCTTCGCTCCTGCGCCGAGCGTGAACTTGCCGCCAACGGCCAGAGTGGAGCTGGAGGCGAAGTTGAGCGTGGCGTTGTCCAGCGCCACGCCGTACGTGAGGGAATGCGCCTGGAACGACACGGCGCCACCGCCGGTGATCTTGAGCGTGCCGTTGCCGGTGAATTCGGCGGGGACGGTCTGCGTGAAGCTGGCGGTGTTTAACACCGCGGGCGCGCCGGTGATCGTCATCGTGCGCGTGTTGGCCATGCTCTTGTAGTCATATACCTGGAAGATCTCGTCCTTCTTCGCCACGAGCGTTCCGCTGCCCCAGTTGAAGAACTGATTGTTGAAGCTGCGCATGCTCAACGTGTTCACGCCGAGCGTGCCTCCGTTCAGGTTTAGCGCGGAGGTGCCCGTGCTGTCGGAGTCGGTGCCCACGAAGAGCTCGTTCACGTCCGCCTCGCCTCCGTTCACGTTCACCGTGCCGGAACACGACGCGCCATTCATGCTGTTCCACACCGTAGAGCTGCGGATCCTGCCGTCCACCTTCAGCGTGCCTGAATTAAGCGTGACTGAGGCGGTCAGCGTATAGTTGTTGCCGCCTACGGCAAGGTAGCCCGAACCACCGCCCTCGGTCGTACACCAGAATGTGCCACCATTGATGTTCACCACTGCGGTGGCGTTGTTGCGGTCCACGCCGATGTAGTTGCAGATGTTGCTCGTGTTGCCGCCCACCTTGATGTACGCGCCTTCGTTGATGTTCACCGTACCCTGGCAGACGATGAAGCGCTGCGAATTGCTGAATTGTTCGATCTGCGTCTCGGCGCCGAGATTGGCGGTTCCCCCCGCAGTGTCGTATATATACGCGTCGGCGGCCTGCAAGCTGCCGATGCCAGCGGATGCCACCGCACACGCAAGAGCGAACGTCTTCGCCACACGAACCTGTCTAGCAGTCTCTTTCATGGTATTTGAACTCCTTCTTTCTTCAAAGAGGTAATTTCCAAATCCTCTTTCGTGATTCTTGCAGCCCAAGCCTCCCAGTCTGAAAAAAGCCGTAACTGCAAGAACGCGATTGGGGAACCAACGGAAACAAGTATAGCAAAACGCCACCCGTCGTACAAGGGGGGAAATGCAAAGTGGTTTACGGTTTCACGCCCATTTCGCGGAATTCGGCTGCGGCGTTGAGGAAGTGCGCTGTGAGCCAGAAAACCGTCCAGTTCTCCGCGTAGCCGCCGCGTAGCTTGTAGATGTCTTTCGTGTCGCCATACTGCCCGAAGTTCGTGTGCTGTATCTGCTCGCCAAGCGAACCTGATGCGTCCGTGAGCTGGAAGCAGGCGCGATACATCACGGATGCGAGCTTCTTGAACCGGTCGTCGCGCAGATACTCGCCCATCCACCAGATGTCCGGAGTGGAGAGCACGCCGAACGCGTCAAGGTGCTGGTTCTGCGCGGAGACGACGGTCCATCCAGTCGATTTGAACGCATGGTCGCTCAGGCGGCCAGGCGGATAGCTGGCGTCCCACACCATGGTGTAGGTGAGCATCATGTTCATCGCATGGCGCGCAAGCCGGGCGTACTTGCGTTCCGCGGCGGCGTCCTTGGTCTTTATCGCGTGGCGCAGCAGTGCCACATATCCCTGAAACGCCGCCATCGCGCCCTCCTTGTCCTCGCAGCGCGCGTCGAGCGTTCCGCCCCAGTAGACGCCGTCGTATCCGAAGTAGCGACGTTCGAACACGTCCGCGAGCTTCTTCGCGGCCGCAATGTACTCGGGCTTCCCGAAGAGCTCTGCGCCCACCACGAGCGGAGCGGAGAGGAATCCGACGTTCGTCGATCTCGGCTGCGGCCAGTCCGCCTTGAGGATGGCGGCGGCGGTCGCGTCGAGCGCCTTCTCGGCGAACGCCCTCCACTTCGCGGGATCCAGCGCGCCCTTGGTCTTCTCGGCGAAGCGGATCGCCTTTACCACGCAGTAGAGCGCCTGCCCGCACGAAACCGGGTCGCCGCCGCCGACTTTTCCGTTGTCCATGTTGTAGCACACGTTGAAGAGTCCATCCGGACGCACCGTGGGGCCGAACGTGTCGCTGATGAAGTCGAGCGCCCTCTGCGCCTTCTTGCGGTTCTCCGGATCATCGTCCAGCACGGGCAGCGCGTACCCGCACGTGGTGCCGCAGCCGCACCATCCCAGCACAATCTCCCGACGCGTGAAGCGCGTTCCGTACACGTCCATCATCTTCCCGCAGTACTCGTACATGTTGAAGCCACAGGCAGAGCCGTTCTCTATCCACCGCGTGAGGGCGTACTTCCGCTTGACATCCACGATCTTCTCGAACGTCTCGTAGTGGTCGGCATAGTACGGCTTGAACAGATCAAGCGAAACGTCCATCGCCTGCTCGAACCCGAAGGCGTCCTTCGTCGCCCGGCCCGTCTGGATCCAGAACGTCTTCTCGACCACCTGTCCTGGCTGAAGCGCGATGTAGGCGTTGTCGTATTCCATCCAGCCTCCCTGGCGCGCCTTCGTGACGGAGCGGTGGCGGTTGTACCCGATCGGGCCGGAGAGCATCACTATGTCCGCGCCGCCTTCCGCCGCCTCCACGCCGATGCTCCACCACAGATCAGCGCGCACGGCACCGCGCAGCGGGGAGGGCAGCGTATGGATGGCAACGAAGTCGCCGCTTCTGGCGTCTTCGAGAAGCGCGAACGGCATGGGAAGCCGATGGTCCTCGAATATCGCAAACTCGCCAGGCTCTCCCGCGTACACCGGCACGCGGCCGTCTTTGCGGCCTTTGTTGGACGGATTGCCGTACATGAGTATTCCCGGCATGAACGGCTTGAGGTCGGCCGTGGCGCCGGGCACGCGAAGGCGCACGGAAAGCGTGACCTTCTCAAGCGGCGTCTTGCCGGTCCACGTCCAGCGGCGCACCGTCTTCACAAGCCCATCGCCCAGTTTTTCGGAAGAGTCGGCCACCACAAGTCCCGGCACGTCGCGTTTCCATTCCTGCACCCATCCCTTCTCCCAGCCCACGCCCACCTCCGTCGGCGCCAGAGCGGGCTTTTCGGCCGCAGCGGCCATGCACATTGCAGCCGCTGTCCCGGCCAGTGCCATTCTCAGCTTGCAGATCAATCTGACTTCTGCCATAATTTTCTTCCTTTCAGTCTTTCCTGATTTAAACGAGGCAACTTCAAACTTTCAACCTCTCAACCTCTCAAACTTTCAAACCTTCAAACCTTCAAACTTTCAAACTCCTACCGATTTGAACCAGAAGGAGATGGGCTTGGAGAAGCCGGTGCCGCGCATGAAGTTGTAGAGGGCGAGCTTGAGCGCCTTGCCGATGCGGTTCCAGTCGGGCGCATTCGGCTCTTCGTATGGAATCTCGTTCAGGGCGAACGTGCGCCCGCGGCTGCGCCTACGGCCTGCGACCGATGCGCGGACTGACGGCGCAAGACGTATCCCGAAACGCGCCGGATCCTTTGCGATTGGCGAATGCACCGTGAGGGCGAAGCGATGGAAGAACGCGCTCTGCACAAGCCCTTCCTTGAAGAAGCGTCTCACATGGGAGAGTGCGGCGCGGGCCTCGCGTTCCGTCTCTGTGGGAAAGGCGTACATTAGATATGCGTGCACCATGATTCCGGCGTCGCGGAACGCGGTGAGAGCGGCGCGTGCGGAGGCTAGCGTGATGCCCTTGTTCATCAGGGCGAGAAGACGATCCACCGCACACTCGAGGCCTCCGCTAACCGCGATGCATCCGGCGCGGGCCATCAGGCGCGCGAGCTGCGGGGTGAAGGCGGTGTCGAAGCGGATGTTGCCCCACCAGCGGCAGCGGAACTTGCGCTTCACGATCTCGCGGCAGACGCACGCGATTAGCGCGGGAGGCATCGCCTCGTCGGTGAAGTGGAACGCCGGAACATCGCTTCCCGTCTCGGCGGCAAGGGCCTGCATTGCGTCCACCACCGAGGCGGCGCT
>CAMIVJ010000091.1 GCA_946401765.1 uncultured bacterium
TACCGAGTGCGACGGCCTTGTAGTCGCTCAGACAGATCGTGTTCGTGACGATCTCAACCACGACGCCGTCATCGCCGGCGCCTTCGAGCTCGACGTCCTCGAGCCTCGCATCCTTCGCTCCGTAGAGCCTCCACGCTTTGACTTTCATGTTGGTTACCTCACGTAAAGCAGCTTGTTCATCTGCTTCGCTCCTTGTCGGTTTTTCTGTTTTCGCGTCCACATTCCTACCGTACAACCACGACCGTCGGATTAGCGATCATCACGATCTTCGGATTCGTGACGCGGAAAGGTTTCATCTGAAGGGTGTTCTCGCCCTTCTTGACCGATTTCGAGATGTCCAGGCGATACGGCGCGCCGATGAAACCGCCCGCGTAGGCGCCGTTCACCGTGACCGCCGCGCTCTTCTCGCCCGCGACTTCGTCGCAGACCAGATATACGCGATCCCCCTGCTTGACCGCAGGCAGCTTGAAGGTGCAGTCTGTCGCGACGCTCTCCGAAAAGGGACTGAATGTTATCTTCTGCTTCTCGCCGAGCCTTCCCCAAGGCGAACCGCCATACGTACACACTTCACCCGCCTTCACAAAGGCTCCGCCATCCCGCGAGACCTCCCAGTCTCCCGCACCGGTCCGTAACGCGCCGCCCGGCCAGGTGAACGCCGCGACGAAGCCGGCGTGGCCGGGAATCGGATTCGTGGCCTTGACGGAGATTGCATTGGCGCCGGAATTCAGCGCAACCTTGGCCCTGGTTGGCGTACGCCAGCCCGGATAGTCAGGCGCGCCGCCGTCCTTCTGCTCGGCGACCTTCTGGCCGTTCACAAACACCTCCGCCGCGTTGTCGCAGGTGAAGATCAGCTTGGCCTCCACCGCCGCCGGAACATTGATGGACGCGCGGAACGTCACCTCTCCCTCCGCCCTGGGATCGACCGGATGCCATATCCATTTCGCCCCCTCAAGCGACAGCAGCACGTAATCCCTGTCCCCGGCATCGGCGAACCGTCCCCACGGCGAACCGCCGTAGGCGCAGATCTCGCCCGCCTTCACAAAGGCGCCGTCGTCACGCGACACCTCCCAGTTCGCCGCGTCGGTCTTAAACGCGCCGCCCGGCCAGGTGAACGCCGCAACGAAGCCGGCGTAGCCGGGAATCGGATTCGAGGCCTTGACGGTGACCTCATTGGAGCCGGAGTTCAGCGCGACCGCGGCCCTGACGGGCGTACGCCAGCCCGGATAGTCAGGCGCGCCGCCGTCCTTCTGCTCGGCGACCTTCTGGCCGTTCACAAACACCTCCGCCGCGTTGTCGCAGGCGAAGATCAGCTGGGCCTCCACCGCCGCCGGAACATCGATGGACGCGCGGAACGTCACCTCTCCCTCCGCTCTGGGATTGACCGGATGCCATATCCATTTCGCCCCCTCCAGCGAAAACAGCACGGGGTCCTCGTCCTCGGCATTGATCACAACCGGGGTGACGCTCTCCGTGGCAGCCAAAGCGATCATCCCGCCCGCCGGACGCTCCATCCGCACCGGCAGCGAGGCGCAAGGATTCTTCGGCCACACAAGAAACACGGCCTCGCTTGGCTCCAACGCAAGCTTGATCAGGCCGTTCTCGATGGCCGGGCGTTCTACCGTCCCCTGCATCGGGTCCCACAGCTCGGCCTGCTCGGCCGCGCCGTTCGCGCGCACCGTGAGATCGCGGCGGCGGGCGGCGTCCTGGTTTGCGATGAAATAGACGATGTCGCCGTTCTTCTCGTAATGGTTGAGCGCGAGCATCCGTCCGTCCTCGGAAGAAAGACCGACAAAGTCCAGTTCCCGCACGGCAAGCGGCTGGTCCGTGCCGGGATAGGGCCTCGCAAATGCGGCACGAAGCTGCGCCCCGTTCGGCTCCCCTTCGATGAAGAACGCGGCCGGCTGGGCGAAGATGTCGGCGACCAGCTGGATGACGTCCTCTGCGCTCTTGCCGCGCGTCGGGGTGTTGCGCGGACGGATGCCGTAGCCCACGACCACGCCGCCGGCCGCCGCGAAGGCGAGCGCTTTCTCGAGCGTCGCGAAAGGCACATACTCCGTGGCCGGGAGCGTGAGGATGTCATAATGCTCCTTGCCGTTGGCGGTACGCAGAGAGGGACGGCCCGTGCGCGGGTTGTTCTCGATGATGGCGGATTCGACCGCGTCATATCCCAGCCAGTCGCTGTCGAGCTGCGCGTCCTGTATCGCGAAGGCGAACATCTCGGGACGGATCGTCTCGCCCACGTGGAAGCTCATGCCGGGCACGCACTGCGCGATCGTGCAGACGTGCTCGCCTTCGGAGAGCAGCATGGCGCAGCGGTTGTTGTAGTCGGCCCAGACGCGGAAGAGCGGGTAGCGCGGCTCGTAGCCGCCGTTGTAGAAGTAGGGCGGACAGTCGGTGTCGTACGGCGCCTTGGGGTTGAACGAGTGCGGGATCATGTAGTAGCATCCCTGGGACTGGTGCCAGTCGCAGAGCCACTTCATCTGCGGATAGGTGATGTCCTGCCCGTACGCGCCGAATATCTCGCACCAGTTCAGTCCGTTGCGGCGGTTGTAGACGTGCGCGGCGGACGAGGCGTACTTCGGCATCTGGCCATACGCGGCCTGACGCCCTTTATTCTCGCGTTGGCTGGGCAAGTACTGGCGACCGACGAGATCGACGCCCGGCACCGTCACATGCTTCATGAGCTGCATCACATTGCCGCCGCACATCGCAAGGCTGTAGAAGCTGTCGGAGTGTTCCATGAAATGCCCGCTGGAGAACACGCCGTGCGCTTCGCACCACGCGCTATGCCTTCCGTACATCGTGCGCCCCCACACTTCGACGCGGGCGTCGTGGTAGCGGTAGAACGCGCGCGCCTGCGCCTCCGGGTCGGCGAGCTTGAACTTGAACGCCGTAAGCAGTTCGCCGACGTCCTCGCCCCGCGCCGCAAGCTCGCGCTCGAGCGCAGCCCCCCACACGCCCATCGTCTCGGGCTCGTCGAAGAAGAAGCCGGGTATCGTGCCGTCCTCGAACGCAGACCTGTAGCGGTCGTAGTAGGGCTGGTAGTAGGTGGCGAGGAACCAATCCACCGCCTCCTCGTCCAGTCCGTTCACATACGGGAAGCTTCCCTGTCGGCTGCCAAGCCCCTCCACCTTGCCGTTCGGCGGCACAAACCAGGAGTAAACGATGGTCTTGTCGCCGTCCGGGCCAAGCCGAAACACGCCCGTGCCCGTTTCGGACGCGACAACACGGCAGATTTCGTTCGCCGCCGTTTCGGGCGCTTCGCCATTCGCGTAGACATCTGCCTTGATGTCGCGGCACTGGTACTCCTCCGGGATGGGGTATTTGCCGCCCATGCCCTGGCTCGGCCACCAGTAGTCGTCGAACACCATCATCTTCACGCCGCGCTTCTTGCACTCGTCGAGGACGATGTCCACATCGCGCCACCACCCCTCGCGCATCCAGTCGACGTGCGGGCGCGACTCGATCGTGAGGATGCCCTGCCCGCTCTCGTCCACGCGGCCCACGTACTCCCTGAGCCGCGCCTCCGTCTCCGTGCCGTGCATCCAGAAGAGCGGCCCCGTGTTCTCGCGCACCGCGCCCTGCGGCGAACGGAAGTCGTCGCGCATGTCGGCCGCGGCAATTAACGGCAGAAAGGCCGCGCCGAGCACGACAGCCCGCGCCTTGAACAAATCAGTCGCTTTTAGCCTTATGATAGCCATTCTTGTCTAGTCATCCTGTCCGGTACATGGTCGTGGAGAAACGATGATGCTCCAAAACAACATGCATCATCTCATGCGCCGTCTGCACTGGCAAGTCACGATTTCCGATGCGGATTCTAGGTTTTTGACACGCGACGCATTGCGCCTCCACGACGCAACATGATGTATTATACTATATTTTCGTGACGAATTGTGGCACTTTCTACAACTCGTCGAAAAGATGTTTAACTTCCGCATGACATACATAGTCCCCATCGGATTAAGTCAATTGTCATGCTTGATTTGCTGATTCTGGTGCTTAATCTGGCATTGAGATGCCGATTAAGCACCAAAATCCATCCCCCCCCCATATTCCCGTCCGTTGCCGAGGCTATTTTACGAAAATCATGAACCCTTCCAGAGTGCCTGGAGCACCATAGGAATAGCCACCTGCTTACCTGACGACCAGGGTGAGGCCGGAGCGCGAAGGACCGAGAACGCGCAGGATTCCGTCTCCGGTGATCATGTCCGTCTCATGCTTGGCTCCGCTGCCAATCGCGCCCCACGTCGTCGGGCCCAGACGGCGCAGATGCCCGCCAAGCGTAAGCGTGGAGACGGTCTGGTCCACTCCGTCAAGATCAAGCGTCGCCCCGGCGGCAATGCTCAGCTCCGTGCCGGGATCGAGCACGTTCACCGCCTTCCACGACTTCTCCTTCAGCATCGCCACCTCGTCCGCCGAGAGCGCCCGGTCGAACACGTACGCCTCGTCCATCGCGCCGTTCCAGTATTCGGCGCTGTTGGCGTTGATGTTGTTGCCGAAGCCGATCTTCACCGTGCAGACCGACTCTCCGTAGAAGTTGGCCGCGTGCGATTCGGCAAGTTCGCCGTCAATGTACAGCGTCACCGTGCTGCCGTCGTAGGAGGTGGCGATGTGGTGCCAGTTTTCCGCATCGGCGTATGAATGGGTGCGTGTACTGGCAGGGGCGTCGTCTCTGCCGATATTGCGGGCAAACACCCAGAAATGGGATCCGTCCGTGCCGAGATAGCCGAGAAAACCGCCCGTCTCTCTCAATGCGTAGTCGCCGCCCACGATGATGCGCGAAGCCGGGGTGTATGCGCCCGCCGACTTCACCCACGCGGCGTACGTGTAATGCCGCAGAGGGACGGCGTTCGCCGTCACCACGGCATCCACGTTGGCCGAAAACGAGAATGCGTTCCCGCCCACGCCGTCCACGACCGTCGGCGAGCCGGATATGACGCCGTTGTACGTCGCGCCGCCCGTGCCGAGGTTGGACATCGCAGTGCCGGACATCGTGTCGAAGTCATAGTGGATGATCGGCGCGGGAAGCGAGAGCGAGAGCGTTCCGTCCTCCACGCTCACCGGGCCCGCGCCCTCCACGCGCCGCTTCAGCGTGAGCGTGTTCGCGCCTGTCTTGCGGATTGCGCCCGCTGTCGCGTTCGTAATCGAAGCCTCCACCACGCCGCCGCCGCCGGACATGTCGAACGTCGCGCCGTTCGCGCCCACGGCGACAGCGCCAAACGCCGGAAGCCACGGCGTCGCCGCGCCAAGCGCGCTTGTGCCAAGCGTGCCGCCGTCGAGCATGACCGAAAAGTCCAGAGGTCCGCCCGTGAAGTACCCCACCTTCAAGACGCCGCCATTCGTGACGGCGAGCGAAGAGGTGGCCGAAGCCAAGTTTATGAACCTCCACTCCCCGGAGTGCGGCCCGGCTACGGACACTGCTGACGAATTGAGCGCAATCCCGGTCGTCGCCCGCGAGGTGCCGCCTACGAACTCGCAGACGACGCCCGTGAACGTCGCCCCGCGCGTATCGACCGTGCCTCCCGTCTGGCGATAGCCGCCGCCGTTGTAAAACGTATCGCCCTGGTGCGTGTCCGTGCCGTCGATCGTCACCGTGCCGGAGCCGGTCTTCTTGAGCGTCACGGCCCCATCGGCGTTATCGGCGACTGTTCCATGGATCGTCAGGTCGCTGTCGGCATTCCATACCATCCAGTTGCGCTTGCCCTGCACGGCCGTGAGCGTGCCACCAGACATGATCTCAAGTCCTGCGGTCCCGAAGGGAATCTCGATGTTCCCGAGCGCGAGCGTCTTGCCGCTCGCATCTATCTGCACCGGGCCGTCGTAGGTCTCTACGCTCAACGTGTCGATGCTCGTTGTCTCCGCCGCGAGCGTGAGCGGCGCCGCCGTGCCCGTTCCCTCGGCGGCGGTCACGGTCTTGTCGAGCGCGTCGGGCACCTCCTTCAGCCCCGAATCGCGCCGCGTCACGGCCACGTCGCCGTCGTCGGCGTAGAACACGATCTCTGAGATTCCAGTGTAATTCTCTGTCCCGTGGTTCTCCGAAATGGCGAACTGCAGATAGCGCGTCGTGACCGGCACGTCGAAGAAGTAGTCATTGCCCGCGTCGTTCACGTTCCCCGGCGTCTTGCTGAACGACATGCTTTGCACGAGCGCACCCCATGCGGCGCCGGAGGAAGCGTATGCTGTGCCCTGCGCAGGCATCGCATCGCCCTTGTATATGTCCGCCGTCTTGATGCCACGGGTCGAATACCCGTTTTCGTTGTAGTTCCAGAGGTGGAAGCCCTTGACGGTCCGCACAGCGCCAAGGTCGAAAGCAATCCATGTGGGCTTCGTGTTATTGCTCAGCCAGACGACGCTCGAATACGCCGTGCTCGCAGTGACTCCGTCCACCTCGATTCCGGAAGCGGACGACATTCCGGACCCGTCAATCGCGTGAAGCGGCGACCGAACGTCGTTGCCGCTTGAATAGTAGTTCTCGGACGTGGCGGCGACAGGCGCGAACATCGTGTAGCGGTCCCGCAGCACGTCGATCTCCTTGTAGCCGACGCCGAGGTTCTGCTGTCCTCTGCCGTCGGTGGCGCCGTAGAAGTCAAAGCGCAGCGCCTCCACGCCTCTGAGCCCAAGGTTCTTCATCTTGAGGCATGCATGGCGATTGTTCTTGGTTCCCGTGATCGTGCATACGTAGTACCCCGCGCCAGCCTGAGTGAATTCGCTCTCTCCAACTCGCTTGTACAGAAGCGTGAACGACGGATTCTCGCGTCCTCCGCTCGTTGCCCACCCGGTATAGACATGCACCTGTGAAACGTCGTAGCCGCCGGGAACGGCGGCGGTGTCGAGGTTGTACGTCACCGTGCCGCTCTGTATGCAGAGGCCGCCCACGGCACCCGCCGGACCGAACGTGCCGTCCGTGAGGCGCGAGGCGTCGCTCGTCTGGTAGGTGTCGTTCGTGGTATGGACGACGTTCGCTTCGCTTATCGTAAGATTGTCGTCCACCGACGCGACTGCGGTCTGGAGAAGATCGTCGGACATCACTGTGAAGGCGGCCGCTGAACTTGCCCCCTCCGCGTACCACCGCTGCACCGCACGGGCGTAGAACCGCACCTCGGAAAGGCCGGTGTAGCTGTCAACGCCGTAGTTGTCCAGAACGCGCAGCATAACGTAGCGAGTGGTGATCGGCTCGGCGAACTCCACATCCTCTCCGGCGAGGCCGTTCTGCCCGGTACCGCACGCGAACGTCAGCGTCCCGGCGAGCGCACCCCATGCGCCGGCTTTGGCGTAGGTGTCGCCGTTCGCGAGCATGTCGGGGCCGCCGTAGCGCAGTTCGCACGTCTTGACTCCGCGTTTGAAATAGTCTCTGTTGGAACTGCGCACTTCATTGTAGTTCCACACGCGAAGGCCGGTGAGCGTCATCACCTCTCCCATGTCGAACATGATCCAGGTCGCCTGCGTGCCATTGCTCAACCACATCCCGAACGAACACGCCGTGGATGCAGTGCTGTCCTTCGTCACGGGCAACGTGGACATGCCGGAACTGTTGATCACGTTCACCGGCGAACGCCATTCCGTGGCTCCGTACGAGTACCAGCTCTGCGCCGTGGCGGCCACCGGCGTGACGAGCGAATCCGCCCGCGACGTCAAGGGCGCCACCGCTACGCAGATTGCGGCCGCGACAAGCGCGATTTTCCCAATGGCGGACGGGACAAAGCCCGTCCCTACCGATGCGCCACTCATCGCGATACCTCCAACGAGGAGAGATTTAAGCGATAATTCGCCCCCCCAATTCTGCTCATTTTTGCTAGTTTGCTCATTTGCTTTCGCTCCTTGCCTGTTTTCGTATTCACATTCTTGTCCAGTCATCCTGTTCAGTCCATGGTCGATGAGAAACGATAGCTCCCCAAACCAGCATGTATTATCTCACACGCCGTCTGCACTGGCAAGCCACGATTTTTGATACGGATTTTAGGTTTTTGATACGCGCCAAGAACTGGGCGAAAGGCCGAGCCGTTTTTGGAACGCTGCGGAGAAGTATGCGTGGGACGAAAATCCGACGGAGAGTGCGATGTCCTCGACCGAAAGCGACGTTTCGTGAAGGAGGGCCTTTGCGCGGTTGAGCCGCATCTCCACGACGTAGGCATGGGGAGAAAATCCGGTCTGCGCCTTGAAGAGCTTCCGGAACAGCGGATAGCTCATGCCATGCCGCCGCGACAGGTCTTCAAGGTCGATGCTCTCGTCGAAGCGGGCGGCCAGCTCGTCGCACGCATTGCCGATGGCGGACGAAAACGACTGGTTTCGTTGCGCGGCGAACGGCGCAGTGTCGGTCAACAGGCCGACCGTCTCGGCGACAAGGAGAGGAACGCATGCCGTGCGCCCTTCCTTGAAAAGCCTGGCGATACGCCGAAGCCGCCGCCTTACGGCGGTCGCATCCGCACCTCTCACGACGGGGGACTTTACGGAGAAGAACGCCCCCATGATCTGCTCGGCGTATGCGCCGGAGAACCCGCACCAGCGCTCCGTCCATCCAATGTCCCTTTTCGGGCGGTAGCGATGCCACTCGCCAGGGAAGAGTACAAACACGTCGCCACCCTTGATTTCGGCCGTGCCGCCATTCTCCGTCTCGATGACGCCCTCGCCGCGTCCGATGAACACGATCTGGTAGTTTGACAGGCGCCGCCCGGTATTCCACGTGAACATGTAAGGGGCAGGGTGATGCCGCGCCGGATAGTCGTCGCCCGGCCTTATGTTCGTGTAGCCTGCGTCCATGACCTTCAGCCCCCAGCGAAGGTCGAAGTTGTCAATCGGCCTGTAGAGCGCGAGATAGCCGGAATCGCGCGTCCCGGCCGCTTGCCCGCCATTCGCTCTTTTCACGCGCCTTGCCATCTTGCCTGTCCCACGAGTTCCGCTTGAAACATCCCCTGATCTGCTCTGCCGGCATTCCCTTCGCCATCAGGGCACGCATGCGCAAATACGGCCAGTATCTGCAGCGACTTCGATCTGCCGGTCGGAGAGGTTGCGCATCTCGGCGTCGAAGGCGACGCCGGCGAGAGTCACCTTTCTGCCGTTGCGGAGATACTTCTCGTGGTAGCCCTTCTCCTTGATCTGCGCGAGCGCGGCGGAAGCCGTGCCGTTCAGCTTGAACTCGAACACATAGATGCCGCACGGCGTCTCCACCACCTTCGCCATCGGCTC
>CAMIVJ010000092.1 GCA_946401765.1 uncultured bacterium
CTACGAAAGCGCGGGGCCGAACTGCCTTGAGCACGACTTCGGCTTCCGCATCGTCGTGGACGAGTGAGTGCCTGATGCCTTCAGAACTCTAAACTCAGAACTCTGAACTTTGAACATCACAAACAGGAGAAGTCAATGAAGATTAGAATCGGCAAAATCGCGCTGGTCGCGGCGATCGGAGCGTTGGCGTTCGTTGCAGGATGCGAGAAGGAGATGACCCGCGAGGAGATTCTGCGCAAGCAGCGGGAGGACTACATCAAGGCCAAGGCCGATC
The DNA here is from genome assembly GCA_946401765.1 of uncultured bacterium. GTDB lineage: Bacteria > Verrucomicrobiota > Kiritimatiellia > RFP12 > UBA1067 > RUG572. The sequence continues at coordinate 275 of CAMIVJ010000092.1, forward strand.
TTGAGAGGATGAAGGCAGAAGCCGAGGCGCGGCGCAACGCGCGCGACGAGGAGACTCCTCCCAGGACGATCGGCGGCGCGATGTTCAAGCGTACGATGGAGGCGGCTTCCGGCACGGGCAAGAAGGACAAGGAGGCCGACGACAGGGTGAAGCGGGCGCTCGACCGCGACTTCGGCGCGCCTCAGCCCGCGCCAAAGAAGGTGGCGAAGGAGGCCACTGAATGAAAAGACTTGTACTGACCGCAACCGCGTTGCTGTTCGCATTCGTCACCGCGCCGACGGTGCGGGCGGGCGAGATTGAGGATGCAGTTGCGATGTTCTCGGCTGACGACGGCCTCACTGCCGCCGAGAAGCTGCCCGCGCTGAAGGCGTTCATGGAAGCGCACAGGAACGAGAAGGGCCTTGACCCCCTCGTTAAGCTTCTGGAGAAGATCGCGGCGGAGGCGGGCGAGAAAGATGTGATGGCCTGGTGGGAAGAGGTCAAGTCGGCTCCGGCAAAGAAGCCGACGGCGAAGAAAAAGCCGAAGGCCAAAGTAAAACCAGAGATTGTGGAGAGGCCGGAGGAACCGGAGAAGCCGGAAAGACCGGTAATTCTGGAAAAGCCGGAAGACCAGCAGAAACCGGGGAAGACGGAAGATCCGGATGTTCAGGTGAAGACGACGGCAAAACCGGCTGCCGCGGTCGAGCCGTCGCAAGAGCAGCCGTCTGGCGGCGACGATGAGACGAAGGCGCTGGAGGAGCTGCTGAACCGCGAGCCCCCGACCGACGAGGAGTGCCAGGAGGCGTTTGCGAAGCTGCCGCCGCTGAAGCCGTTGCCGCCAGTCAAGTTCGAACCGGTGGAGAGTCCGCTCAGCGACGCGTTCATCAACTCGGCGGACAGGCGAGCGGCGATCATCAACGTCAAGGAGGCGCTGCGCGTATTCATCGGCGAGATGAGCGATGAGGACGAGAGGGCGTTCGAAGAGAAGTGGACCGCCGCGCTGGAGTTCCCGTGCAAGGAGGTGACCGACTGGCTCAAGAGGGCGTCGCCCATCGTCACGGAGATGGTGAAGATCAAGGTGGCCATCGAGGCCGCGTTCGACGAGTTCGAGGAGGCGCTTTCGGATGCCAACATCTACCGCCTCAACCGGCTGTGGGTGGCGTCCCACGAGGCGATGCGCGAGGCGCTGGCGGCGAGCGCGCGCCTGCAGGGCGCGAAGATCCGCATGGGCGAGCTGCAGAGCGCGCTGGCCGGCCTCGGGGAGATGCCCAAGGCGCAGGAGGTGAAGGAGGCGCGCGTCGCGCGCCGCAAGGACGCCGAGGCCGCGGTGCGCGAATACCTCATGGCGGAGCCGTCGCAGAAGATATGTGGATGGTACGAGGCCGTGGGGATGCGGCTGGAAGGGCCGAACGGCAAGCCCAGAAGGGGCAGGCAGACGGACAAGAAAGCCCTCGCAGCGGCAAGATGGGAGCTGCACGAGCCAGAGGAACAGAAGGACGCGTCCAGCTCTTTCTGGTTTGGCAAGCGGTTCTACATACGGCCCATCGTGAAGTTCGAGGAGACCGGAATCTCGGTAATGTACATCAACATGTGGCCCTACCAGAAAGACGACGACAAGGGCGTGCCCGACACGGCCTGGCACAACTACAAGCTGGCTATAGAGGGGGATGACGGAAATCTTGTGTTCTTCTGGCGTTCCGGCGAAGGAGGTCGCGTCACAATCAAGCCGATCCTGAGCGAAACCGGCGAAGACCTGATTTCCGTGGTCTACTCGGGAGTTGGAATTGAAGGCCGCTGCGGATCCTTGGTCTTCAGGCGTACTGGCGGCGGAACGGAGGACATACTTCCTGATGCGCTGGGCGAAGACTCCCATCTGACTTTCGAGAAGGCGCTTGAATACCACTCGGCGCCCGGAAAGGCCGCGAGTTATGCGGAAGACATGAAGAGCCTAATGGACGGGAAGGACGGATTCAACAAGAGAGTGCAAGGTGTCCTCGTACATGAGATGCCGCCTGCGAAGGATGTCTATTACGTTCTTGAGAACGCCGTTGCCACAGGCAATCTCGCAGTTGAGGGCGCGAGGCAGCAAGGCACATTCGGATGGCACTCCACTGACGACCATTACACGCAGATGCTCAGAAAACTTGCCGGAACGGTTGAGAGCGGTCCGCACAAGGGACAACCCAGGGAACTACGTGGGCTCAAAGGATTGAAGCTGGAGAAGCCGGTCGTGCAGACTGGTCTCTTCAGCCGCAGCGAGAAGTGGGTCGCGCAGGTGTATTTCCATTTCGACGATAGGCAGCTTGGCGACATGACTAAGTTCGCGGGGAAGAACGTCCCGCTCGATTCCTTCAGCAAGACGCTCAACGTGAGATGGATGCCGCCGCCGGCGGTGATACGTGCGCAGGACGGCATGGTCAAGATGGAATACTGGCTGTCTTCGACGTGCAAGCGCTTCGCGCATGCGGAGTGCGAGCTGGGAAACAAGATCAGCATAAACAGCGAGTGGGGAGGAGGGGAATCCTGGACTTTCCCGATGAGCACGAACGCGCACGATGTCGTCGAGGTGGGGTTTGTGACAACCCCCGAGAAGATCCGCGGCATGAAGTCTGATCCCGAGAGGCAGCCGGACTCAAAGAACAAGAGAAGGAACTACTGTCATTTCTACGCGCCTTCCGAGGTGATTCTGCATGTCGACGTGCAGACGATCTGGGGCAAGGCCGGGGCGGCGTACAAGTACAGGCGCATGGTTCTCACGGAGGAGGAGGCGCAGAAGCTGCTGAGCGAGAACGGCGGGAAGATGGTCGAGAGCGTCCGCAAGGAATGGGACGCCGACGAGTTCAAGAAGGTCTCCGAGCAGATCGACGAATACCTTGCCTCGCTGAAGAAGGCGGAGAAGCACGTCGAAGGCGTGGCGGAGAGCGTCGCGGCGCGCAGGGAGTACATGAAGTTCATCGAGGGGAACATGGAGCGGCTCGAGGCCGACATGGCGAAGGAGGTGGAGTTCGCCGAGAAGCTGAACGACGGCATCGTCAAGAACGCGGCGTTCGCAAGGCTGAAGGCCGCAGAGCTGGCCAAGGCCGAGGGAGACGTGGGGCTGAAGAGAGAGGACTGGTGGGAGACGCTGTACGCGGGCGGCGCGCTTACCAAGGACGAAAAGACCGGCAAGCTCTCCATATCCGCCGCGGAGAGCGACTACCAGAAGGCGATAAGCGACGTCAACAGCCTAGAGGCGCAGACGGGCATCGCCGCAGACAAGGCGCAGCGCGAGTACGACAAGGCGCAGAAGGATGCAGAGGAGGCGGGCAAGCGCTATGCCGACCTCTACGCGCGCTACATCGGGCAGAAGGCGCAGCTCGAGTACGAGCAGGCGATGATCGACGCGGAGACGACGGGCAGGTTCGTGCCGCCCAGGACCGCCTTCGACGCGTTCTGCCATCTGCAGCTTCTCGAGGGCGCGCGCCGCGAGGTGGAGCGCGACCAGTACGTGCACCGTCTCCAGCGCGAGGCGCGCCGGGCGATATACGACATCTCGGGGCAGGATGAGGCGAATACGCGCGGCACTCTGCTGCGCCTCGCGAAGCACCACGAGGAGAAGAGCGGCCTCGACATGTACGAGAAGGCGATCAAGATCTACAACACCATGCCGCCCGCGAACATGGAGAGCGAGGCGGAGTGGCGCGCCTTCGCGAAGATGCTCCAGGGCGTGAAGAACGCGAAGCTGCAGGGCGACCAGGCCAAGGCGGAGGAGGCGCTTGTGGACGCCGACCAGAGGCTCTGGAACGCGCAGGTGACGAAGGGCGGCAGCACCGCGCTCCTCTGCCTCGGCGCGCTCGGCGCGGGCTCCGCCGTGGAGGCGGCGGCGATGCACAAGCTGATGATGGGCCATTTCGTGGCGACGGGCTTCGCCGAGGGCGGCGTGTCGGGCGCAGTGGACAACTTCATACGCTTCAAGTACGCGCCGATCGACTTCGTGGTGGGCGCCACGGAGGGCTACGCCGAGGACGGGCTGCGGGGCCTCACCCTACACGCGGGCGCCACGCTCGCGTTCCACGTGGGCATACCCTGGCTGCGCTCGAAGGTGAACTTCAACGCGAGCCTCTCCGAAATCTACAACGGCACGAAGGAAGGGCTCGCGAATAGCCTGCGGAAGCTCAAGAGCGTGTTCGCGTCCGCCGCAGCGACCAAGGTGGACAAGAAGGCGATCGACGAGTACAAGAAGTTCCACGCCGAGGCGGTCAAGCGCATAAGCGACTACGTCCACGCGTACAACGCCGTCCAGACGCTCAACGAGAAGACGATGACGAACAAGGAGATCACTCGCCTCAGGCAGAACGTGGTGAAGGCGGCCGCGCGCGTCAACGAGCATCCCGAGGCGAAGGCGATACTGAAGACGGATCCGGCGTACAAGCACATCGGCAAGAAGTTCGCGCTGGAGATGGACCGCATCTACGACGTGGCGGTGAAGCAGTTCAACGTGGAGATGGCCAAGAGGGGCTTCAGCCGGCACGACATCAAGCAGTTCCGCAACGCCGCGTCGAAGGGGTCCGTGGGCATGGACGCCGACTATGGCATGGCGGTGGAGAAGGTGAAGGTGGTGAAGCCCAACGGCAAGATTGCGTTCGAGACGGTGAAGATCACGCAGAACGGCGAGCGCTCGAACCTTGTGAAGTGGCAGGAAGAGGGGCAGAAGGCATGGAACGAGGCGTACAAGTACTCGACCTTCGGCGTGGGCGACGCCAAGAAGGCGTGGGGCCAGATCACGACGTCGAAGTTCGCCGAGGCGTACCGCTCGATCGACATCCTCAAGAAGACGGGCACGCACAAGGGAATGACGGAGATCCTGAACAGTCTATCCCTCTCCGACGCGCAGCAGATCGCCGACGTCACGTACTTCAAGGCGTCGGAGATGCTTAACTCGACGACCTTTCCGCGCATGGCGATGGTGTACGAGGCGTGCCGCGGCACGGCGAAGGACATGGCGACGAAGTTCCTCCCGGCGCTCGACGCGCGCATAAAGAACCTGAGCGCCCTGAAGTCGGCAGGCAAGGGCTTCGGCAAGGGCGAGGCGCGCGAGCTCGAGAGGCTCGTCAAGGCGCGCGAGTACTACGGCAAGCTGTACGAGACGTACAACGCGATCGGCAAGCACAAGCTGCCGCCAGAGAAGTGGGACGAGGAGATCCGCCTCATGACGGGCGGCGAGGGAATCCTCGGCTCGATCAACAACATGGGCGACCTCTTCAAATCGCTCGTGTTCAAATAGGCAATCTTGCAAGGGAAGAAAAAAAGGAGAGAGCAACATGAGACCAAACGAAGACGGGGTGTACCGCTGGCGGTACTCGCTGAACCTCTACAGGAACGCAGTCCTGCTCTGGCTGTTCTACAAGGTGTTCAGCTGCGTATTCGCCGTATGCGTGCTATTCGGGTTGTGGCTGAACGACTTCAAGTTCAGTCTTGAGGCGACGAAGTGGGCGCTTGTTGGCTATGCCGCGATGATCGTGCTAGTCACCGTAAGCTACTACTTCTACGCGCTGATCCAGGGCGGACGCTACACGTGGGACTTCGAGATGGACGAGAACGGCGTGAACGCCGTGCAGGTGGCTAACGAGGCGAAGCGCAACAAGGTGCTTGGCACGGTCGTCGCGGCGATGGGCGTTGCCTCGGGCAACCTCTCGCAGATAGGCCTGGGCACCACCGTCGCAACACGCAACGGAATGTACAGCGAATTCGCCACGACCCGCAAGGTCAAGCCAGACCGCAAGCACAACACCATCAACATCCGAAACGGAATGTACCACAACCAGGTGTTCGCGGCCGACGAGGACTTCGACTTCGTGCTGGACTACATCACTTCGCACTGCCCGAAGCTGAAGGGGAGTGCCTAGGGGTTAGTGCTTAGTGTCTAGTGTGTAGAGTGAAAGATGAGTATGGGAAATATGTCTAGAGCCGCAGGAACCGGCGCTAAGAACGTTCTCATAACGGGCGCCTCGAGCGGAATCGGCGAGGCGCTTGCGCTCGCGTCGTGCCCGTCGTACTCGGCCTCAAAGGCCGCGGTCAAGACGTGGGGACTCGCGAACAGGCGCCCGCTCGCGCGCGAGGGCATACGGATGAACGTGGTGTGCCCTGGCTTCGTGCGCTCGCGGATAACGGACAAGAACACATGCCCGATGCCGTTCTTCATGGAGGCGGACCGCGCGGCGCGCATCATCCTTGACCGCGTGGACCGCAACGTTGGGCTGATCGCCTTCCCTTGGCCGATGCGCTTCGCGAGCTGGCTGCTCGCCATCTGCCCATGGCGCATCGCCGAGCGCATATCGTCAATGCTTCCCAAGAAGTGACGCCGGGTCGAGCAGCGCGAGAATGCGGAAGACGCGCATAAGCTCGTCCATACAGACGGGCTTCGCGGCGATGGACTCGAGGGCCGAGGCGACCTCCGGATTGCGCGCGCGGTATTCCGGCGATAGCCACACGATCATCGGAACCGCGAAGATGTCCGGTGACGACGCATCGTCGAACACGCGTCGGGAGGATCGCTTCTGCTCGGCCAGGTAGTGCTTCACGGCGCATCCGGCGAAGAGCATCGTCTCCACGCCTTCCCAGCGTCCCCACCTGGACTGCGCCGAGAAGAGTTCGCAGCGATAGCCTGCGGCGGCGCACTGCTGGGAGAACGTGGAGCGTGTTTCGTCTGGATTGTCGCGCGAGGATGAAACCTTGACGGCGAAATGTGGAAAAGTGTATAATGCCGGTGTCGATTGCGGAGGTAATGTAAAAGAAAGTCCAAAATGAACGTGAACAGACTGATGAAACTTGCGGCGATCTGCGTAGCGATGGCATTGCCGTCGTATGCCGATACGAACATCACGGAGCACGTGAAGCTCACGGAGGACGCAGACTGGTCATCGCTCGGCACGGTACATCCGGAAGGACACAGGCGGCCGGAAAAGGCAACCCGCGGCATTGTTACGCCATGGACTTGCGCAAGCGGCAACGCAGGGCGCGCCATGCCGGACGGCACGTGGCTGCGGCGCGAACTGAAGCCGGGAAGCGAGGCGTTCTACCTGCAGACGTGCAACCATCCGGCGGACTCATGGGGTGCTTCCGGCGACACTTCCGTGTGGCGCTCGTTCGACGCGCCGGAGAAGGGCGACTACAGGCTGTCGTTCCAATACGTGGGCCGGCCTGGGATGTTCGGCGCGACGACGTTTGTGCGCGTCTGGAAGGGCGAGGGCACGAGTGGCGCAAAGGTGCTGGAGCGTACGGTGCGCGCGATGTCCGACGCAGGATTTGTGAAGTACGATGCGTTTGTCGAGATCGCCGACCCGGGAAAGTACACAGTGGAGTTCTTCCAGCGCCAGCCAGAGAAGATGGGCGTGCGCACCGACAAGACGATCGTCATAGACAATGTTGAGTTCGTGCGCGACGCGCTCTTCTCCGAAGTGAAGCGGCAGCGCAAGGCTGCGCTTCCCGCCAAGTACGACGTGGCGGCGCTCGTGTATCCCGGCTATCAGCCCGATCCGCGCTGGCAGAAGGAGCTGGGCATCTTCCACGAGGGAATCGGCGAATGGCAGAACATCAAGGAGGCGAAGCCGAAGTGGCCTGGACACTACCAGCCGCGCCGCCCGGTATGGGGATTCGAGAACGAGGCCGACCCCAAGGTGATGGAGAAGAAGATCGAGGCGGCGGCGTCCCACGGCGTGAACGTGTTCATCTACGACTGGTACTGGTATGGCGGGCGCACGTTCCTCGAAGGCGGCCTGCACGACGGTTTCCTCGGCGCCAGGAACAACGGCAAGATGCAGTTTTTCCTCATGTGGGCCAACCACAACTTCGGCGATGGCTGCAACAACAAGGTTTCCCGAAAGGACGACCGCGTGCATTTTCGCGGCGGGGTGGGTCCGGACGATTTCCGTGCGATGTCGAGACGCGTGATCGACATGTATTTCTCGCGCCCCAACTACTACCGCATCGCCGGAAAGCCGGTCTTCATGATATACGAAGTCGGCACGTTCGTGAATGGAATCGGCGGAATGGAGAAGGCAGCCGCGGCGCTGCGTGGACTGGACGAAGACTGCAGGGCGGCCGGGCTCGGCGGAGTGCATCTGATGGCGTGCAGCTGGAATTCGTGCCGTGCGGAGCACGTGGCGGCGCTTGGAATTGAGTCCGCCACAATGTACACCTACGCACACCATATCTATCCGCAAGGCGACTATGCCACTTGGGCGGCTAAGGGACTTGCCAAGCTTGACGCCGAGAAGGCGCGCCTCCCTGGTTTGAAGGCGTACTTCGGCCATGTGTCCATCGGTTGGGATACGAATCCGCGCTACCCAGAAACAATGAGGAACGTGGTCAACTCCACGCCGGATGACTTCGAGAAGGCGCTGCGCGGCGTCAAGGACTGGTGCGACCGCAACACCCCTGCCGGTTATCCCAGGCTGATTTCCGTCAATGCGTGGAACGAATGGATCGAAGGCTCCTATCTTGAGCCTGACGAGAAATACGGCATGGGATATCTAGAGGCAATTCACAAGGTGTTCAGATAGAGGAGAGGACGATGAAGAACGATAAACGAGTCACTTGGGCCACAACTGCGGTTTTCGCTTTTGCGCTCATCGGCGCCGTCGGGACGTTCGCTGCGCATACGGGCGACTACTCTTGCGCGTATGCCGACAATGTGAAGTTCCCGCTGACGCTCGCGTATCCCGCCGGCGGCAAACCGCAGGTGCTGCGCCTCGATTTCGGCGCGCCCAGCACTGGCGGCTATGCCGTGTTCGACGTCGCGTCCGCAAAGGGAAGTCCCGTGCTGCGCGTTGCGTACGCGAACCATCCCGACGGCCTCGGCGAGAAGGGATGCTTCTCGCGCGAGACCAGCGCGCGGTACCTCGGCCCTACGTTCGACATCCCCGCGCTTCCCGGCAACATCAACCGCC